>CAZIXJ010000025.1:0-13928 GCA_964542835.1 uncultured Hyphomicrobiales bacterium | reverse complement strand
GCACAGGTGGGAATCAGATGTTTTATCTTGTATGTATGATAGCAACTTAGTATTAGTAGCCGGTTGGTAAAATTATCATTCCATTTCAATTTCATTATAGTTTTTAGCAGGCAGATCTTTTATTAATTCTACTGTGAATATTACAGATGATTTCAGTATGTTAATATCATTTGAATTGTCTATCGTAAAATCGGACAGCCTCTTCTTTTCTTCGGCAGATAACTGGTATTTCATTCTTTGTAAGATTTGTGATTCATTCAAACCTGTTCTTTGCATTATTCTCTTTATTATTGTTTCTTTTGGCGAATAGACATTGATTATGTAATCATAAGCATCGTCCAGTCCGGCTTCAAATATCAGGGCGCTTTCGTTGAATACAAGTTCCTCGCCTTTTTCGAAAAGTTCTTCTGACTTTTTAGCAAGTTCATCTATTACGTAAGGATGAATTGCATTGTTTAATTTTTCTAAATTTTTTCCGCCGGTATCATTTTCTGAAAATACGATTGAAGAAATATATTCGGAATTATATTTATCATCTTTAAACGTTTGAACTCCGAAGATTTCAATCAAATCATCACGAAGATTTTTATTGTCATTTATTAGTTCCTTTGCTATGGCATCAGATGAAAGCACCGGATAATCCATTTCTCTGATTATTTCAGCTACTGTAGATTTCCCGCTTCCGATTACTCCGGTAATTCCAATTAGTTTATTCATTTATCTTATCTCCTTTAATAAGTGAATATCTGAGATGGTCTTTTCTTTGTCCGGCAAGCCGAATGTATTGTCTTGAAACTCCTTCTTCCTGAAAACCAATTTTTTCTATCATATTTATGCTTGGAATATTATCAGGTTTTATATGTGCAACTATTCTCTCTAATCCGAGAATGTTAAAAATATAATTAACTGCACCTTTTACTGATTCTGTTGCGTATCCGCGTTTTGTAAAACTACTATCAATTTTATATCCGATACTGCATGTAAGAAAACTGCCCCAGAGAATATCAGAGATGGTAATATCTCCGATTATCCTTGTAAATCCAATATCTTCTTTTTGGAATACATAAAATCGCATATGTCTCTGTTGCTGCATTAATTCGTATTCTTTCCAGCATCTGTTTATCTGAAAATCCACCGTATAGAAATTTTCATTTAATCTTGCCATAGATTCAGCGAAAAAGCTCCGGTTCTTTTCATAATATTCCAAAATCAAACCTGCATATGAAGAGTCAAGCACTTTAAGCACAAGCCTTTCAGTAGGAATTTCAATTTTTTTTGCGGGATTTATTTTCATTATGAAGCCTTGATTTTTTCAATTTCATCTCTTAATTCTGCAGCTCTGTCGAAATCAAGATTCTTAGCAGCTTCTTTCATTTCGTTGAACATTTGCTCGGTGAGCTTATCTCTTTGTTCATCAGTCATATATTTTACTACGGGGTCAGCCACCATAGCAAGCTGCTCTTTATTCTCATATTTCTTTTTCTTTTTGTTCTTTGCCATAATATCGGCAATAGAGGTAGAGCTAAGTATTTCTTCAAGAGTTTTGAAAACTGTTTCAGGATTAAGTCCGTGCTTTTTGTTGTAAGCAATCTGTATTTTCCTTCTTCTTTCCGTTTCATCAATTACCTTTTTCATTGATTTTGTTACTTTATCGGCATAAAAAATTACAAGTCCGTTTACATTTCTTGCAGTCCTTCCTGCTACCTGCAGAAGAGATGTCTCACTTCTCAGGAATCCTTCCTTATCGGCATCAATTACAGCTACAAGAGATACTTCAGGTAAGTCCAGACCCTCTCTCAGTAAATTCACGCCCACGAGTACGTCGTATTCGCCAATCCTCAAATCCCTGATTATTTCCACTCTTTCCAGTGAATCAATATCAGAATGAATGTAATTCACTTTTATTTTCAAATTTTGAAGATATTCTGTTAAGTCTTCTGCCATTCGTTTTGTAAGGGTTGTAATCAATACTCTCTCTTTTGCTTCGGTTCGTTTTCTTATTTCGCCAACAAGGTCATCTATCTGATTTTTTATGGGTCTTATTTCTATCTGAGGGTCAAGCAATCCTGTAGGACGAATCACCTGCTCTACGAATACACCGCCGGTTTTGTCCAGTTCATAAGGTCCCGGAGTGGCACTAACATATACAGTCTGATTAACTATGCTTTCGAATTCATCAAATCTCATAGGGCGATTTTCCAGAGCGGAGGGCAGCCTGAAACCATGCTCCACAAGAGACATCTTTCGGGAGCGGTCTCCGTTATACATTCCTCTTATTTGCGGTACCGTAACGTGGCTTTCATCTATTATCAATAAATAATCATCGGGAAAGAAATCAAAAATATTGTGAGGTCTTTCACCGAATTCTCTGCCTGTAAGGTGCATTGAGTAATTTTCAATGCCTGAGCAATATCCGACTTCTTTCATCATTTCCAAATCAAACAGAGTACGTTGCTCAAGTCTCTGAGCTTCTACAAGTTTATCATTAGCCCTTAAAAATTTAAGCCTTTCATATAATTCATCTTTTATATCTCTCATAGCCCGCTTTAATTCCTTTTCAGGCGTTACGAAAAGCTTGGCGGGATAAATCGTAAGTTCATCAATTTTTTCAATTATTTTTCCATCGAAAAGATTAATATGGCTTATAGTATCAATTTCATCTCCGAACATTTCTATTCTGAAACCTTCATTCTCTTCCGTAGCGGGCATAATATCAATAATATCACCCCTTACCCTGTATGTACCGCGGGACATTTCGTAGTCATTTCTTTCATAATACAAATCATTGAGCATATAGAGAAAATCCTGCCTGCTGATTTCCATACCCGTATGAATGGGTACAAGATGAGCCATAAAATCTTCTTTTTTGCCAATACTGTAAATAGAACTGACAGAAGCAACGATAATTACGTCTCTTCTGCCGCTGACAAGCTGATTTGTGGCTTTCAGTCTTAGTCTGTCTATTTCGTCGTTTATAGAAAAATCTTTTTCAATATAGGTATCACTTTTTGCGAGATATGCTTCAGGCTGATAATAATCATAATAAGAAATAAAATACTCAACGGCATTTTCAGGGAAAAATGCCTTGAATTCGGCATAAAGCTGAGCTGCAAGAGTTTTGTTATGCGAAATAATAAGAGTGGGTCTTTGGACCTTTTCTATTACATTCGACATAGTAAAAGTCTTGCCGGAACCAGTAACTCCCAGCAAAATCTGATGTTCGTCGTTATTTTCGATGCCTTTTGTAAGCTCATTTATAGCAAAAGGCTGGTCGCCCTTAGGCTTGTAGCTTGATTTTAAAACGAATTTATCCATATCTTTACAAAAAGTTGATAAAATACAATCCCAAAATTATGAATAAGATTAGAATAAAAAAAATGCTTTACACAAATTATGCAAAGCATTTTTCAATCAATTACAGTAATTAATATTCTGTATTATTTATTTTCTTCTTCATTGTTATTTTCTTCAATAATTCCTTCAGCAGGAATTTCATCGGTCTGAGTTTCCTGAATATCGGGAATCTGCTGCGGCACCTGATTAGGAACTGTCTGTGGCACCTGTGTACCCTCAATTGCAGGTCTGATTATCTGAGTATCCTGTCCGACGAAAAATTTATTTGTAGCAAGGGATAATAAAAGAATAGCAATAGCAAAGCCCCAAGTGATTTTACCCAACAAATCCATCGCTCTTCTCGAGCCGAACATATTGGAAAATGTACCGCCAAGGCTGCCCATACCGGAAATCATATCACCCTTGCCGGGCTGAATAAGAACTATCAAAACCAGTAAAACTGATAAAATCATCAGCAAAATTGCTAAAAACGTAAACATCTTAAAATCCCTTATATATAAATATTCAAAAATAGAATTACAAATATAAAAAAATATTTTTTATTATGCAAATAATAATATTTTATTGGAATAATTCCTGTCTGAATCTTTGCTCATTCTTTTTGTCAGTTTGATATCATTTATCAAGTATCAGAATTAGCATTAGTAAAAATAATCACAAAATTACTCAATAAATTCCCCTACCGGGTAATATTATTATAATTTCCCGGCTAAAATTTCATTCAGTTCAATCAAATGAATCGATTTTTAAGAATTTTAATATATTAACTATTCATAGATTGAAGGAATTCGGAATTGGTTCGCTTGCTTTTCATTCTGTCAAGCAGGAATTCCATAGCATCTACGGACTGAAGTTCGCTAAGAACTTTTCTCAGTACCCATATGCGATTCATTTCATCCTGATTAAGCAGAAGCTCTTCTCTTCTTGTACCGCTCTTGTTTACGTCAATGGCAGGATATACTCTTCTGTCGGAAAGTTTTCTGTCGAGAACAAGTTCCATATTACCGGTACCTTTAAATTCCTCGAAAATCACTTCATCCATTCTGCTGCCTGTTTCAATAAGTGCAGTAGCAATTACAGTAAGTGAACCGCCTTCTTCTATATTCCTTGCAGCACCAAAAAACCTTTTTGGTTTGTGGAGGGCGTATGCATCCACACCACCTGAGAGAATTTTACCGGAATGAGGCACTATTGTGTTGTTAGCGCGTGCAAGTCTTGTAATGGAATCAAGAAGTATAATTACGTCCTGTTTGTTTTCCACAAGTCTTTTTGCCTTTTCGAGTACCATATCGGCTACCTGAACGTGCCTTTCAGGCGGTTCATCAAAAGTAGAAGCAATTACTTCAGCATCTACCGAGCGTTCCATATCAGTTACCTCTTCGGGTCTTTCATCTATAAGCAATACGATTAGCTTTACGCCCTGGTGATTTGTAACTATGCTGTTTGCCATTTGCTGCAGCAAAATTGTTTTACCGGATTTTGGCGGAGATACGATAAGTCCTCTCTGACCTTTCCCGATAGGACATAGCAAATCAACTACACGCATAGAATGCTGTGAAGACTTGGTCTCGAGTGATAGTCTTTCATTTGGATAAAGAGGGGTAAGGCTGTCAAAATTTGGTCTGTTTCTGAAATTATCAGGTTCAGAATAGTTGACGGTTTCTATTTTAATAATTGCATAGAATTTTTCTCCCTCTTTTGGAGGTCTTACCTGACCTTTAATTGTATCGCCCGTTTTCAGATTGAATTTTTTTATCTGTGAAGGGGATACATAAACGTCATCTTTTGATGAGAGGTAATTGTAATTGGGCGACCTCATAAAACCATATCCGTCAGGCAATACTTCAAGTACTCCCTCTGTAGTAAGCAGGTTTTCCATCATGTTTTCCTGCTGAGCGTTTTGCTTATGGTGTTGCGGTTGCGGTTGCGGTTGAGGTTGTCTCTGAGCAGGCTGCTGCTGTTTTTGAGAAGACGAATCAATTTTCTTGCGAGGCTTTGGTTTACTTGGCTGGTTTGGCGTATGTTTCCTTTCGGGTGGTGAAGAGCTTTGCCCACCTGAATTCGATGAAGTCTGAGCTTCAAATATAGATTCTACCAAATCCATTCTTTTCATACCGGCAATAGAAGTAATACCAAGATTCTTGGCAATTTGAGTAAGTTCAATAATCTTCTTGGATTTCAAATCCTCGATACTAAAAGTATTACCACCGCCATTGCCTCCGTTTTTTGATTTAACGGATTCTTTCTGCGACATAATTCTCCTGATAAAAAATTATAAATAAAATTAGTGTAATAAAAATCTATTATTAATGATTTGTTTCATTAGGCGGTAAATGATATAAGGCAATGATTAGGATAAATCAACGGGGATGTATAACCTTACAGCATTAATAAAACAGCTCCATAATTAATCAAACATAAAATTGTAAATAGCAATAATACAAGATACAAAAAATTTTTAAATTAACAAACAATTTATCAAATATTTTTATTTGTTCATATATTCTATATGCATACATTTATCCTGTATGAATTCGAATCCATTTTGCAATGCAAGCTCTTTAGCTTCTTCATTTGCTATACCGAGCTGAAGCCATATTAGTTTGATGTCACCTCTCTTTTTCTTCCGCTCTATTGCCTGTTTTACTACATCTACTGCTTCTTCTGAGGGTCGAAACACATTAAGTATTTCTATTTCTTCCGGAATATCGAGCAAATCAGAATATGCTTTATGCCCCGCTATTTCATCATATTTTGGATTAACGGGTATTATCTTATATCCGTTTTTATTCATAAAAACAGGAACTTTATATGCCGGTTTTTCATTATTGTTTGACATTCCAAATACTGCTATATTTCTATATTTATCAAAAACTTGATTTATATCCACAAACTCTCCTGATAAAATTATTAAGTTATTAATATTTAAACGATTAAATTGATTATTTAATTTATAGCACCAATTAAAATAATAAAAAAGCCATTTTTATTTCAGTTTCAACTGCCAGTTTTTATCGGGATAGATATGCTCATTGTATAATTTGTGATGAAACCTGTGAAGGATAAAAATCTTATCATTCCATGGCTCTGTGATTCTTCTTTTGTGCATCAGTCCGTGAATTTTTGCCAGTTTTTTATCCTCATTTTCTTCATTAAATTCATTTATTGCGAGGTATTCTCCGGTAAATTCAGAATATAAAGCCCAATCGTCCCCTACCATATCATCAAAATAGCAGAATACACGCGGGAGAAAATATTTGTCATCAGCCTTGAATAATTCAAATGCATCTTTTGTGGAAGAATAATAATCCATATCAAATGCTATGAAGCCGATTGGAGCAGGATTATACTTTTCTGCAAAATCTCCTGTAGTTTCCTTTACATTTCCCGGAATTAACTTGCTTTTATTTAATTTTGAATTTAATGCATCTGCATCCATTTCAAAAAAGCCCGGCTGCCACAAATATTGCATATCTCTGTAATCAACCGGCTCAGGCATTCCGCTTCCTGTATCAAAACCGTAAATGTCAATCTTTACGCCTGTTTCTTTTTCAATTAATTCTGAATATTCTTCCAGTGCAAGCAAACCATTTCCGCCGGCTACGCCGAACTCTATGGCGCTTATTCGCTTCATACCAAGTGCTTTTGCCTGCATTGCAGTATGATAAAGAGAATAAATAAAATGAGTCCTTTCAAAAGCCGACCAGTCCAGCTTTTTAAAAAAATCAAAGCCCGGCATTCTTGCAACCAGTTTTTGAATTGCTTTATCATTTAGAAATATCTGAAGAAATTTAATAAACACAAAAACCACATTCAAATCAATAAAAAAAAATAATTGCAAAATTACTTAATAAATTTCAAACTTCCCTGCTCTTTTGAATTTTTCCAGTAAAGAAAATATACTCCCGATGATAATCCTGATAAATTTATTTCTAATCTTTTTTCGGACAAATTATAATGGTAATTGCTAATTTCATTTCCCAGATAATCGAATACTTTAAATTCCTGAATGTTTTTGGAATTGTTCCAGTAAAGAATGTCATTGTTTATTATCAGAGAATCTTCATCATATTTATAAGTATAAACATCAGATAAAATATTTTCTTTGGGCAAAGCAATTATGGATACAGATTGTTTTGGAAAAATCCGCAAATTACTGAATTCTATTTCCTTGCTTCTTACTGATATTTTTTCAGGTTCATCAAATGTATTTGCATCAAGGAAATGTTCCGAAGTAATATAATAAATTTTTGCAGGAGAGCCTTGCGTAATATACTTGTTAGAATGAAAATATACTTCTCTGTCATTTTCGTAATCTGCATTAAGTACGGCAATAAAAATGCTGTCTTTTGATTCGGTAGCACTTACCTGAATATACGGAATATGTTTGTAAGCCCATAATCCGGGCAACTGCTCAATATCATAAGTTTCAGATGAAACGTTTACGGGGATAAGATTACTCCCGGAATGATTGCTGAAGAGTTTTACGGAATGATACTGAGAAGTACCGAATATCTCTTTTTTGCCGGTTTCCTTATCTAATTCAGTTCTTATAAAGCTCAAGCCTATAGTTCTCTCTGCTAATCTGTAGTAATCTGGATAATTCTGAAAAGTAATCATATGAGCGGCAGTGGCAAGCCCTGCTTCAAGAGATGATGACCTTTTCGTAGTATCAAGCAGCCAGTCGCCGGAACTGCCGTATTCTATCCACCATTCAGTATTGCCAAACAGCATATCGGGCAGTAAATTAAACTCTTCAAGGAATCCCTGATATCTTTCAGCATTTACTCTGAACTGATGACCTGAACCAACGACAGATTTGTAAATTTTCTCATCCGGTACAGGTTCATCGGGTCTTCCGGGTACTGTATAGTGCCATCCGAAAATATCGCTTTTATCATCTATCACATTAATTATTTTCTCAAAATTTTCTCTGCCCTTCCATAAATTGCCGTTTATCATGATTTCAATACTCTCATCTTTTGCTTTCATAGCCTCATAAAAAAGCAAATACCTCTGAGCCATTTCTGTTTCATCGCCCCACTGTTCATTCCCTACTTCCCAGAAGAATATATCGTAAGGCTCCGGATTTCCGTTTTCGCTTCGCTTCTTTCCGTATTCGGTTTCAGTATCTCCGTTGCAGTATTCTATCCAGTTTGCGGCGTCTCCAGGTGTTCGGTTATAATTAACTACAATATGGGGCGTGATATTCAAATTTCTGCAAAATTTCATAAATTCGTCTGTACCAAAATCAAGCCTTTGGAATTGCTTAATTCCGTCGTATATGCCGGTGCCTCGTTTATCAATATCGCCAATTCCCAGTTCCCAGAAATTTTCAGGAACATCTGCAAACCAACCGCCGGGATATCTTATTACGCGGGGATTCCATTCTTCGAACAATTCATAATATTCTTTCCTTACTCCATCTATACTGTTATCAGGCATAAGCGAAAGCTCGTCAAACGATACTTCGGCATTTCCTGATGCACATAACACCAAATCAGCTTTGTGAGCATTTATCGGATTTACTTCAATAATGGTTTTCTTCCATTCTTCAGAATTGAAATCAACTGAATACTCTCTGATTAATTCAGAATTATCAGGGTTTAAAAATTTCAGCTTTATAGTAGTAGCAGTATCAGATTTTGCATAAAAGTAAAAAGTGTGATTTACATTGGGATTTACGTAAACAGTTTGCTTTATCCCTCTGAAAAAATCTTCGGTGCAGGATAATCGGATATAGCTTTTTCCATTTGGATTATAACCGCCTTCTTTGAGTGAATAAAACTCTGTTTCATCAACTTCAGAATAAGGTTGCCAGTTCAGCGGGAGTTGAAATTCATTCAGATTTTTGTTATCAAAACCTCTGTCTGAAATTTCCTGCGCCCAAATTCCGAGCGAGCCGTTTACAAAATCTCTGAGCATTTCCATAAAACCGCCATATATGTATGGCGATATTTCTTTTTGCTCTTCAGTTTTCAAATCAAGATATACATCAGCTCTTTGCTGAGAAAAACTATTCAGAGATATTCCCAATAGTAAAATCAGAATAATTTTATTCATTATTTCTATACATTAATTAATAATAATAGGAAATTGAATTGCAAAATAGTAATATTATTTGTTTTTTCAAAAAAAAATTGTTATTATGCTATTTAGTATTAACAGATTATTTTAAAATAATTAATATATGTAATGAAGTTTTGGCTTTGGGAGTTTTTTAATGAAATTAATGCTTCACTTAATCTTTATGATGATACTGGCAGGTATTATGTCTGCACAGACTCTCCCTGAGCGCCATAAATTAAGTGATACTACATACGCTTTCAGCCGGTGGAGGAGCGATAGCGAAGCTGTTTCCTATCCGCCGAATATGATGTTTCATACAGCCGGTTCTATGGATCCCGATTTGAATGACGAGATGACGGGAGACTGGGAATTGCCGTATAATCTTACTTCCGGCTCAAGATTGAGAGGTATGAATGATGATGGCATCAGCTTTCTGAATACAAGTGTAAAGAATGATAATTCCGGCTTTCTCGGAGCTGCAGTAGTAGGTCTAAACACTACCAACTGCAAAAATATCAGAGTTGACTGGACTGGCAGAACAATTAATCCCGATGATAGGGTTTATTCAATAGCTCTTCAATATAAAATTGGAGACGGAGATTACGAAAATACCGGCGTAGTTTATCTTATGGGTAGCAATGCCGGAAGCAACACTAAATTCAACGATGTAAAACTTCCCGAAATATGCGAAAACAGAGATTCCGTATATTTAAGGTGGAAATATTATTTTACTTCTAATGATGCCGGAGCCAGAGCCGAACTCGGGTTGGATGATATTTTAATAAAAGCCGATATTTATTCTGATATAAAAGATAAAAAAGCCGAAGAGCAAATCTATTTCAAACATTATAGAAACGAAATTCTGATAGATGCTGATAATAATTTTGCCGATATTTTTGAAATACGCATTTATAATATTTCGGGAAATTTGTTGTTCAATGCAAATTCTCACCTGCCTTTCAGGTATGATATGAGCAATCTTTCCAAAGGCTTTTATTTTATTAATTTGTATAATCCATATCATTCCAAATCATTTATGTTCGTAAAATAGATGTTTTTCAGAATATAAATTCTATAATTAAAACTTTATGTGAGAAAAAAATGGATACCGAACAACGTCCAAATCTGAAAGATTTAAAAGAGCGTGCCGGATTAATCTTCCAAAAAGATGTATTCAGCAAGGATAAAAATTCAGATGATGCATCAAATGCTCTTACTTCAAAATATAAAATCTGCAGAATATACAGTGAACTGCTTGAGCAGGAATTAATCAAGTCTGAAAACCTTCTGATTAATACCGAGAGCAAATATTCTGAGCTTTATAATCTCTCTCCGGCAGGCTTTATGACTTTAAATGAAGAAGGAATTGTAAAAGAAATTAATTTTGCAATGGCAGATTTGCTGAAAACTAACAGGCGGGATTTGCTTTTGGAGAATATCTGCAACTTTATCAGGTCGGAAAAACACAATGATTTTTGTGAATTTTTGCACCGGTCTCTTTTGTCTGATAATATAAGCCTTACAGAAACAGACCTTATTGATAATAACGGCGAAATTATACACTGCAGGATAAAAGCAAAAAAATCAATCAGGCAGAATAATACTGTAATTATGGCTGTGCATGATATTACCGACCACGTTAGCAATGAAAAAAGATTAGAAAAACTGCTGAAAGAGATTAGTTCTGCTAATGAAACTATCAATCGAAAGCAGTATGAGCTGCAGGAAATGAATTATAAACTCGAAAAAATTAAGAATGAACTCGATGTTTCCATAAAATATAAGGATAATTTCCTAAATACTGTGTATTCGGACCTTACTCTTGTATTTACAAGGTTTTTGATATTATCTGAAGAGATTTTCATTTTGCCCGATAGTGTAAAAAATGAAAGAATCACACAAATCTCACAGGATTTGTATGATTCTGTAAAAGCTACACTTAAAATGATAGATAAATACTACAAATTATAATTTTTTTAGCTTTGCAA
This sequence comes from uncultured Hyphomicrobiales bacterium, assembly GCA_964542835.1. Lineage (GTDB taxonomy): Bacteria > Bacteroidota > Ignavibacteria > Kapaibacteriales > UBA2268 > CAZIXJ01. Next base: position 2,517 of record CAZIXJ010000025.1, on the reverse strand, counting down.
AATACACCATCAGTTGCTTCCTGCCAACTTTTTCGAACATTACAATTGCTTTCTGATATTTTCCAGCTCCAGTAAGTGAAGCAATCCTTCCCGTGCCGAATTGTGAGTGTGTAACAATATCACCTGCTCTTAGGTCATCGGTTTCCGGAGGTATCTGTGAATAATTATCATCGCTGTCTTTTCCGAGGTCGTCAAAAGTAATATCAGAATTCGACTGATAGTTTGTTGTTTGGGAATATGATTTATTTTGAGATTGGTTAATACCATTTCTCTTCCAGTTTACCAGGTCGGGATTGATTTCATAGAGTAAACCTGATGGCTGCTGATAGCTTAGGTCTCCATATCTGGTTCGTTTTTTAGCATAAAGCAGAAAGAGCTTTTCCATAGCCCTCGTAATACCTACGTAAAAAAGCCTTCGTTCTTCCTCTTCTTCTTCTTTATTGTTTTCTGTCCTTGAAAGAGGAAACAGTCCTTTTTCCATACCTGCAATAAATACAATCGGATATTCCATACCTTTGGCACTGTGGAGAGTCATTAGAGTTACTTTATTCTGACTTGTATCTTTTTGGTCAAAATCAGTAATAAGGGTTACCTGCTGAAGATATTCATCGAGTGTAGGTTCTTCGGTGCCGCGGTAATAAATGGAAATATCTGATATTAACTGCTGAATATTATTCCATCTGTCTCTGGATTCTTCAGTATCTATCTCCTTATACATTTCGATAATGCCCGTATCTTCAATATACATCATAAGAGTATCGGGTGAATTATTTTCCTGCAACTTTTCTCTGTACTGCCTAATCATATATACAAATTCATGAGATGCCATTACTGCCCTTCGCTGAAGTTTCCCTATCTTATGGGCATTGAGGAATCCTTCAAAAAGTGATATCTTATTATCATTGCTGTAATTTATGATATGCCCTATAGAAGTCTTGCCAAGCCCTCTCGGAGGTTCGTTTACTATACGGAGAAGAGACTCTCCGTCCTTGGGATTTACGAGAAGTCGCAGATAAGCCAGCACATCTTTTATCTCTTTTCTCTGATAAAATGACATACCTCCGACTATTATATAAGGAATATCAGCTCTTCTCAAAGAATTTTCAATAAGGAGTGATTGAGCATTAGTCCTGTAAAGCACTGCAAAATCATTCAAATCATAATCTTTGTTGAGATGCTTTTTGATTTGTTTTACGATAGTAGCAGCTTCATTTTTGTCTTCGGAAGTTTCAATGATTTCTACGAAATCACCTTCGGGATTATCAGTCCACAAATTCTTTTGAAGTTGTTTTTTGTTATTTTTTATTACAGAATCGGCAGCAGCAAGGATTAATTTTGTAGAGCGGTAATTTTGCTCCAGTCTTATGGTGTTGCAGTATGGATAATCTTTCTGAAAATCCAGAATATTTCTTATGTCTGCCCCGCGCCATCTGTAAATGCTCTGGGCATCATCTCCCACTACGCAAATATTCTGACGAGCCTTTGCAAGCATATGGATTGCTATGTATTGTGCTCTGTTTGTATCCTGATACTCATCAACGAGGATAAATTTGAATTTATTCTGATAATAAGCGAGCGTTTCTTTTGATGACCTCAGAAGGGTAATCATATTAATGAGCAAATCATCAAAATCCATTGCATTGTTATTTATTAGAAATTCTTCGTATTCTTTGAATACTATAGCTGTATTTTTATCAAAAGCTGTTTGAGCGGTGCTTGCAAATTCTTTCCAGTTCTGCAGTTTGTTTTTTGCATTCGATATTCTGGAGCGAATGGCAGGCAAGGGATATTTTTTTTGCGGAATATCTTTATTGTTCATTATTCTTTTTACCAGCTTTTGAGTATCTTCTGTATCATAAATGGAAAATGATGAAGTAAAGCCGATTTTTGTAGCATTTCTTCTGAGAAGCCTGGCAAAAATCGAATGGAAAGTTCCTGCCCATAATTTATTTGCTTTTTCTCTGCTAATGATAGCTGCTATGCGGTCTTTCATTTCTTTGGCAGCCTTATTGGTAAAAGTAAGGGCAAGTATGGAATCCGGGTCTGCCCCCTTTTCTATAAGATAAGCTACTCTCTCTGTAAGCACCCGGGTTTTGCCGCTGCCTGCTCCGGCTATAATAAGCAGCGGACCATTTATATGCTTTACTGCTTTCTTCTGTTCGTTATTCAGTGAATCTAAATTTACGCCTCTTGGTTCTTCTTTTTTTAATTTGAGCGACATATTTTTTACTATAATTATCAATAATTTTAACTACAAATATAATTATAATAATACTCAGGATAAAATATTGTTTTTTGGAAAAAGAGTGAATGTTGTGATAATATCAGGCTGCTCTATTATTTTATGGATTATTCCAAAGTAAAAAATATAGTAGTACCTTCATTTAATTTGCTTTCTATTCTGATGTATCCTTTATGCCTTTGTGCAAATTCATTACACAGCACAAGCCCCAGTCCCGTGCCTTTTTCGTTATTCGTTCCGAGAGTGGAATATGTATTGTCTAATTTGATAACATC
>CAZIXJ010000024.1:0-13991 GCA_964542835.1 uncultured Hyphomicrobiales bacterium | reverse complement strand
TTCAGAGTAACAGCAATAGACACAAGGTCTTTTACTTTTTCAAATGATTTATTTTTTGCATATAATCTGGCAAGGGATATGTAAGACTCATCCATATCGGGTTTTAATTCAATTGCTCTGTGAAAAGAATCTTCTGCAGCAGCATTATCTTCATCAATCATCAGATTGCCGAAATCTAGCCAGCAATTTGCATTCGACGGTTCCAAATCCAAAACTTTTCTGTAAGCAACCGCTGCTTTTTTTAACTGCTTCAAATTATAATATGCATCACCCATAGCATAGTGAACTTCAGGGTTTAGCGGGTTAATCCTCTTGCTCTGCTCAAAATCTTTAAGAGCAGATTCGTAATCTTCCATAGATTCGTAGCATATACCTCTACCGAAGTATGCATCGGAATGAAACGGAACGAGCTCAATTACTTTTGTATATAGCTTAATTGCATAATCATATTCACCGCTGTCACCTACTGTAGTAGCGAGGTTGTGGAGAGAATCCACATCATTTGGTTTTATTTTCAAAGATTTTTCATAATATTCCCTTGCTTTTTTCATAATACCTGATGCAGCATATGAATTACCGAGATTGTAATAAGCAAGGAAGAATTTATCATTGATAGCCAGAGCCATTTCATAAGCACTTATAGCTTTTCTGTACTGTCTTTTGTAATGCCTTATTACTCCGAGATTGTACCAGTTATTTACGTCATAAGGAGCCAAATCAATGGATTTAAGATAATATTCGATTGATTTGTCGTAATTATTGATAGTGCTGTAAATATAGGCAAGCTCCTGATAAACATCATACTGAAAATCATCATCATTTTCCAGATATTTCAGCAATTCTATTGATTCATCATATTTTTCTATAGATTGATAGATAATAGCTTTTTGAAATATTGCTTCGTCATTATCAGGTTCATTTGCAAGTAATTCATCAATAATTCTAAGAGAACTTGAAAAATCTCCCATAGAATCATAAATAATTGCCTTATTCAGCATAGCTTCAGAGTCGAGCGGATTGAAAGATAATGCTTTATTTACGGCTTTGATAGCTTCATTGTTTTTATCAGTCTGATTTAGAATGTAAGCATATTTATTCCATGCATCCGATGAAGAAGGCATATATTCTATCCACAGCTTTACAAAATCGTGAGCCTCATTAAGTTTATCATTTTCAATACAATAAAGAACAAGCTCTTCGATTACGTTTGGGCTTGGCAATTCATTATTGTTAGACAAACCTTTTCTCAAAGCTTTCCTGTATTTACGGATTTTATCATCCATATTCTCACGATTTTCATTCCCAAAATTAAAATCATCAAATTCCGTAAAAGACATTTATTATTCCTTTTTTGTTCCAAATATAAATGCAATTTGATATATAAAAACCAATTTTCAAAACTTTTATTTGTTATTCCTGCCGAATACAGCTTGAAAGTATTCATTAAGAAGTCCGTCTTTTCGTTCGAATGACGGTGTTCCTCTTTCAAATCCTGTAATTTTACCCTCATCTTCTAAAATAAGTTTGTAATTAAAAATAAAATTACCGCCATACCCCAGCCAAAAATCTGACCTTCCAAATCTCAAATCAGAAAAATACAATTCACCTTCATTTTCCCAAATATGATAATAACCTCTTGAAAACCACAACAGCCTTTTAATTGCACGTGTATCTTTTTGCATCTCTATCAATTCGCTGTTTCTGCCTATCTTTATAAAATCAAGTTCTTTTGAATCATCAAAGATTGAATATGTGCTGACATATAGAGTATCTTCCTGCAAAGCAATGGAATTAAACATAAATATATTAAGAGGTGCAGGCATAGTAATCATCTTTTCATATTTAATATTTTCTTTTTCCAGATTTTCTTTGAATATTCCGAGTGTATAAATTTTTAGAATTACAGATAAAAGCAGATAAGCTGCAGAAAAAATCAGAGTAAACTTATTCAAAGAATATCGCTTTTGTCTGTTTTTTATGAAAAGAGTAGCTATTAATCCCAATAACAAAGGCAAAGTATAAATAGGGTCAATAATAAAAATTGAATTAAAGCCCACAGGATAGTTACTTATGGGAGCAAAAAGCTGGGTGCCGTAAACAGTGAATGAATCAAGCATTACGTGAGTAAAAAGTACAAAGAATACCATCCACGCCCATTTTATCGCGCTAATTTCAGTGCCGGAATGTATTTTTCGGAGCATCATCCCAAAAAGTGGAGCCGTAAGAGCTGCAAAAAATATCGAATGAGAAAAACCTCTGTGAATACCAAGCATTGCTACTTCATCAAATGCAATATGCAACACTACATCCAAATCAGGCAAAGTACCAAATACCGACCCCCATAAAATTGCTTTATTGCCGGCTTTTCTGCCAACAGCTACTTCTGCAACAGTAGCTCCGAGAGCTATCTGAGTAATTGAATCCATTTATATAATTATATTAATTTACTAATTTCTTTATTGAAAAGACGTAAAGCGGCATAAACTGTTTCATCCATATTATAATACTTATAATCTGCAAGCCTTCCCGTAAAAAATATATTTTTGAGCTTATCAGCCTCATCCCTGTACTTTCCAAAAAGCAAATGATTATCATCTTTGGGAATCGGATAATATGGTATCGTAACCCCGTTAGTATGAGGCTGGGGATATTCATAAGCCACAGTAGTCTTGCTGTGAATCTGACGGGATAAATGCTTAAATTCCGTTATCCGTGTATAATCATAATTATTTGGAAAATTGAGTTGCCCGATATTCTGAAAATATTCTTTGTCGAATGATTTGAAATCAAATTTCAAACTTCGATATGGCAATTCACCAAATTCATAATTAAAAAAGGAATCTATCTGACCTGTGTAAATCAGATAATCATACTTTATATCATCAATTACATCTTTATAATCAGTATTGAGCAACAGATGAATATTTTTATTGTCAATTATTTTCTTAAACATCTCGGTATAGCCCTGAGCAGGCAAACCCTGATAAGTATCCTGAAAATATCTGTCATCACGACTGAGATATACAGGCACTCTCGATGAAACAGAAAAATCAAGTTCTTCGGGCTTCATACCCCATTGTTTGCTCGTATAACCCAGAAATACATTTTTATAAATGTAATCTGCAAGGAATTTTAATTCAGGATTTTCAGTTTTCATTAACTTCAAAATTGGTATTTTCATTCCATAAGGGAAATTGCCAAGAAGCAAGTCTTCAATTTTTCCTGCATAATTATGTGGAAAAAGCTGATAAATTGAATTAAAATTAAATGGTACAGGTACGTTTTTTCCTTCTATTACGGCATTTACTTTATGCACGTAACTGTTCCATCCTGTAAAATTTGATAAATAATCCCATACTTTCTTTACAGATGTATGGAAAATATGAGGTCCGTACTTATGAATAAGCACACCATTCTCATCATAATAATCATAAGCATTTCCGGCTATGTGATTTCTCTGTTCGATTATCAGAACTTTCTTATCTGATTCGGAAGTAATTCGCTCTGCTAAAATACATCCCGAATATCCCGCACCTGCTATTACAAAATCAAATTTCATCTTCTTATTATCGCTTTTATTTCATTAACTGAAATTAATCTGAATAAAAATGTAAAAACAAATAATAATAATATACAAATAAGTATGCTAATTATTGGATTGAAATCAATACTTACAAAATACAGCCCCGGAGAAAATGCTGCGGTAACAAGAAGGATTGATTTAAAAAATGCAGATATATTGTATTTTCTTCTTACTTTGTAATATAAATAAGAGATATACATTAAAACTCCAAATTCTGTTGCTATGGTTGCAACTGCTGCTCCTGCTGCTCCGTAATCCGGTATCAGTAAAATATTAAGAATCAAATTGAAAGCCAGGCCGGTTAAATTTCCCCAGAATACTTTATTCTCATATCCCCACGCTACCAAAGGAGAGAAAAAAGAAATATTGATAAACATTACGGCTATTGTTAAAGACATTATTTTAAGAACCAATACAGAACCTTCAAACGAATCGGTAATCAGAATCGTGAGGTAATCTGCAAAAACGAAGTAAAATGCAGCTACCGAAAAGCCAATCCAGTACAAAATCCTGCTGAATCTTTCCAAAGTAATATCCAGTTCAAAACTTTTTAATCTTGAAATCTGAGGAAAAAAAGCATTTTGTATTATACCTGAAAGAATTACAGTAAGCAGCATCATTCGATGGGCAGCCTCGTATATGCCTGTTTCGGATTTGCCGATTATCATCCTTATCATAGTAACATCCAGATTATTATAGATTGTAATAATCAAAAAAGTTAAACCAATAGAAACAGATGCTTTAGATAATTTCTTCCATTCTTTTTTATCGTATTCCCATTTGGCTTTGCCAAATTCTTTCCTGTAATACAAGTACAAATAAAGTGATGTAAGCAGATTGGAAGCAGCCATAATAGAAATTGCTATCAGTACATCATCGGATTCTTTTACAAATAAGAGTATTCCGGCTACATTTGTGAAACTAACCATTACAGTTCTGATTGCAACTACTTTCATCCTTTCAATGCCGATATAAACCCAATTTAGAAGGTATGCAAATGAAAAAATATTCAGACCGGCAATTATGATTATTAACTTATCAGTAGATGAAAATTCCTGCAATGAAATGTAATCAGTAAGAAAATATACTGTAATTACAAGTATTGAAAAAACCGTAAAAGCAAGTATAGTTCTTATAGATAATATTACATTTACAATTTTTCGGATTCTTTCGGGATTTTGGGCTACGGCTCTTGTGCCTACTGTGTCAAAGCCAACTTTTACGAATAAAATAAAATATGCAGTAAATGACTGGGCAAAACCTATAGAGCCAAGCCCTTCGGTACCCAGCACTCTGGCAAGATACAGATAAAATACAGCCTGCAGCCCTTTACTTGCAAATTCAGCAACAGATAACGAAAATAAATTCTTAATAATTTTTTTACTGTTGCTCATTTTAATATTCTAAATCTTTCCACCACTCAAGTTTTATCTCAGCAAATACTGCATTTCTCTTTTCAGTTTCAGACAAATACCTTTCATCATTTTCAGATATAATACCGGTTTCGGTATAATCAGCAAAAATATCACATAATCTGTTAAAATCGGAATGATGATATGAAAATCTCTGCTCTGCATAATCTTTGGCAGATTCGGTATAAATAAGGAACTGCCAGTCTGAAGCCTGCAAGAGCAATAACTCTCTCATTGCCTGTTTGAGTATCCTCGCCTGCATATCATTCAGAGAAGCCACAGCATTAGACCTCATTATTTTTTCAAACCTGAGTTCATCATTATATATTGCTTCCCAAGTCCATTTGTTTTCTTCATTAGACCATACTTCGTGAGTATTGTTTACTCCCCACGAACCCTCCGGTATTCTTACTACTTCATTGGTTTTTGAATTATCATACTCTTCCGATGCGGTAGCCATATTCACATAAGGTGAATTGTGCAAACCCTTAATTACTTTCCTTAGAAATTCAGGACCTTCGAACCACCAATGACCAAATAATTCAGTGTCAAACGGAGCTGAAAGAGTGCCGTTCTTTCCTGTAAGATTTTTATTGAAATTAAGAGTGTTTTCAATATGATGAATAAAATGATTGGATTGATGGTCAATTTTGTCCCATATCCAGTCAGGGTGATATAAAGTTTTGTACATCATATCAGCTTTGCTGTCGGTTACTCTCCAGTATCGCAACATAGAACCTTCCTGCTTCTTGTGGAAGTCAAGATAATCAGGCTGTGCCGGATATCCGATATCTCCGCTCCATACCTGCATTGCTATATCATGATGCCTAACAAAAGCAGCAGCAGTTCCATATTCTGCATTTTTCCCCGACGCAATTTCATAAATCCTCAAAGGAGTTTTTTCAAAATTCCATGGATTATGCTTAAATTCTTTTGACTGAACATCTACAAAGAAATCTTTATTACCCTCATGAAATACTCCAAGCGGCTGAAGTCCTTTGATTAATTTTTCATCAATTACAAAGTAATTGATATTATGCTCCGCAAGAAATTGCTCTATTCCGGGACGCAATCTTTTTTGATTATATGGTGCAACAGGGATAAATGACTGCCACTCGTAAGCAGGGCGGTAAGCACATTCAGGGAGCCAGATACCGCTGGGCTTCCTTCCGAAATGCTTTTCGTAATTTTCTACCGCTGTTTTCACCTGTAAATTTATACTTTTATCTTCACCCAAAAGAGGGAAATATCCGTGAGTAGCTCCGCATGTCATAATTTCAATAGCATCCTCATCCTGCAACTTTTTCAGAGATTTGATTATTGAAGAATTATATTTTTCCGTAAAATCATTTTTTCTTTCAGAATACCAGTTCTGCCAGAATTCTGCAAGATAAATATGATGCTTATCATATCCCCATTGTTTGAAATTGATTTCATCCTGTTTTGCCGATTCAATTTTTTCATTGCAGTAATTCACAAATATTTCAGGAAATCTTTCATCTTCCATCTGCTCGCATAATACGGGAGATATATCAAGTGTAGTCTTGGGTTTAATTCCTTCATTATTCAAATCATTGAATACGTTAAGAAGCGGAATATAGCATTCAGCGACAGCTTCGGTTAGCCAATCCACACCGTGGGGCCAATTACCGTGATTTAAAACCCAAGGCAAATGAGTATGCAGAATTAAGTTAAAATTTCCTGAATGCATTATATATCTCCAAAATTATGAGCAAAAAAATGAATGAGCGAATAAATATAGAATAAAGCGACGTTTTTTTATATTCAAAATTGGGATAATCAAAATTCAATATTATAAATATTTTAAAAAAAAGGGCTATCCCAAATTGAGAAAGCCCCTTATTATAAATTAGTTTATTTTCGGGTCAGTTCCGCCGTCGAATCCGGGGAAAGGAGGCGGTTGATTTGGATTCTGAATATTAACCTTAATCTCACCGTGCCTCTGTTCATATTTTCTGATATTATCCTGAAGCGATTTCAGGAATAATTTAGTACGCTGCGGAGTCATAATTACTCTGGAAAGCACCTTTGCTTTTGGCACTCCCGGTAATATTCTCGTAAAATCCACTATAAATTCATCCGGTGAATGTGAAATAATAGCCATATTAGTATAAATACCTTCGGCTTCTTTCTCTCCAAGCTGAATATTTATTTGCTGTGGTTTCCCTTTTTTATCTTCTGACATATTGCTCCTTATTTGTATTTTTCTAACTTCTTCTGAATAACTTTCATTTTATCTTCTTCACCCATATCACTGTAAACTTTAAGCAATATGTAATAGTATTCTTCTTTATTTTCTTTTTTAACTGAAAATTCTATTGACTCAAGCTGCTTTACAACCCTTTTCAAATCTTCTTCATTTTCTACTACTGAATAAATATTAGTTAGCTCACCCAATACCTGAAAATCATTTTTAAACTCTTTGGTTTTCAGTGACCTTTCGAAATATCTTGCAGATTTTTCAAGAAGAGGAAAATAAGCTTCAGTATCAATTTCATAGTCAGGGTTTTCTTCAAGTTTGTCCTGTTGTTCATTCTGTATCAAGCCTGCAGCATTTTTATAAGCAGAAGCTACATTTCTTAATGCAAATGAAAAATCAGGGTCAATATCCAAAGCTTTTTCATATTGCTCAATAGCTTTTTCATATTCCTGATTATTTAGGAATATATCACCATATTGGGCATAAAATAATTTATTGCCTGGATCTTTTTCAATATAACCTTCAAGTTTTTCTTTGGCAACATCAATTTTATCCATTTTAGTGTAAAGCTCAATTACAAATCTGCTAGCCTGCTGGTCAGCAGGGTCGAGAGTATTAATAACCTCAGCATATTCAAGAGATTTTTCGTAATTTTCTCTCAAAAAATAAATCTGTGATAAAGCAGCAAAAGGAGATTTCTTAAGTTCGGCAGGTAGCTTTTTCTCACCTTCAAGCCAGTAATCAGGTGGGTCTGCTCTCAATCCCATTAAAGTAAAAGGACCTCTGTTCTCAGAATAATAAAATACATAAATATCTTTTCCGGAATTTTTGTAAGTATCAATAATTATACTGTCTTTTTCTCTGCTTGCAGGCTGACCTGCAGTATTTTCAGGTTCACCGAAATTTTTGAGAGCTTCAGTTCTCGGCATATTAAGATTTACACCTGCTGAAGTCATAAAATCAATTTCTGGCTGCACTTTTTCAATATACTTATTGTAATACTCAATAGCCTTATCTTCATCTTCTTTCATTTCATATGTAAGGGCATTCATATAGTAAAAATCTTCAAACTCAGGACGTACAATTGCCCCGGCATCAAACATGGCGATAGCCGAATCAAGCAAAGTAGGATCGGATTTGCTCAAATTAAGATTATAAAATCTCAGCCCTTTATTATAACATTCAGTCCAGATATTGTTCTGAAGTCTTTTAATATTATCTTTTCTGACTTCATCTGTTACGTGTTTGTATGCTTTTCTGGAATTTTCAGCAGCTTTGTCCCATTCTCCGAGTTTCATGTTTATTTCTGCAAGTAACTGATATGCCTCAGAAGAGGTAGGATTCATCTGCAATTCTTTATTGATATAATCCTTTGCTTTCGCAAAATCCTGCTGATCGTACGCAATCTTTGCAGTAGTCATTTCTTTAGAAGAACACTGGAAACTCTGAAATAAAAGAGCTCCCGCTATTAACATTACTATAGACACAATTAATCTTTTCACTTTCAAGCCTCACTTATTTATTAAATAATTTAATTTATTTCAATAAACAAAAATAATAAATTTTACATAATTATAAATGTAAAATTAAGAAATTATATCCAAACAAATAAAAAAAAACTCCATATTTCTATGGAGTTTTGTAATTGTTTGTTTTTATTTAAAATATTGCTGAATTATCAGCAAATTTATTAAATGTTAGTTCTTTTGGTTTTACGATATAAAAATAATCACGATATTTAATACCATTCCTTGCAGAAGCAGGATTCTGGATTAGAAAATAATTATCATTATCATTTTTTTTCAACTGCTTAAGAATATGAACGGCATTATTAAATACTTTTGTGGAGTCCACTTTTTCGAATACATCATAAGGCACACATACAGGCTTATGATTAAGCGAATAGGCATAAACGTAATTTTCATTTATAGTATTTTTATTCTTTCCCGCCAGAAAACCTTCAATCTTTACATTTGCCGTGCCTGAGCCTACAGAACCTATAGCCTGCGCTGATTTTTTCGACAAATCAATAATTCTCCTTCCAATATATGGTCCTCTGTCATTAATTCTGACAAGTGTAGATTTGTTTGTATTCAAATTAGTTACTCTCAATACAGTACCAAAAGGCAATGACTTATGTGCAGCGGAAAATTCATACATATTGAATACTTCGCCACTTGCCGTAGTCCTGTTATGAAACTTATCTGCATAGTATGAAGCGATACCGGTAGTTTCATAAACATTTTCTCCCGAAATATCCATCTCTCTCACATCTACTTCCACCAACTCTGTGTTTTCAGGTGGAAATACAGCCTCTTTGGGTTCTGTCTTTAATTTGGCATTAGACAGAACAAAAAATTGAATTGAAAGTAAAAGAACCGGTATTGTAAAAATACCCAATAAGACAAGCATATGCTTAAACTTATTTTTTGATAAACTCATGAGGTTATTACCCCGATTATTATACATAACATTTACATGGCTTAAAAAACCAATCTCGTAAAAATGCTCTGCATACCTCCAAAAATAAAATTTATTAAAGCATATGCCTTATAGCAAAGGGCGTGCCATATTTTTTTGAACTAATAATTAAATCCTGCAGTAGCGTTGATAGTCCCTGCATTCCAAGTATTTTCGCCTAAAGGTTTTAATTTATAATTAAAGTTAAAGTAATATTTTTCACTAAAGAAAATCCAGAAACCAAACCCTATATCAAAATAGGTTTCATGCGTGGGTAGCGTTCTTATATTGAAGTCTTGATAAGGATTATCCTCAAGAGCCATTACGTATCTGGCATTGAGGCTCAGCATAGTATTTTCAACAGTAGAAAGCCCGAAAGTAGCACCTGTAATTAATTGGTCAGAAAAATCTCCGCTGCGAAGATTATAATATGCTTCTCCGCCGAAATAAGTCTTTGTGAAGAAATATCCCCCGTCAAGACCTGCCAAAAATTCATAAGGAGAAGAACTTAAAAATTCATTATGTTTTTGTAGTCTTACATCAGTATCAGATTGAGATAAAGGTAGTCTTGTACTTAATCTTAAGCGTAAAAAATCATTAGTCTTATGTAAATAATAATTTGCACCAAGCTCAATATTATCTAATCTGGTTTCATACATATCTGACCTTTTGGCAGTTCTTGAGACAGTATCAGTAGTGAAATTTTCCTGTAAACTGTAAAAATGTAACTGTGTACCGGCAATTATGTCAAGATTTTTTAACACTTCGTAACCGCCTTTTAATTCAAATATATGGCGGCTTAATTCAAATGCATATTCTCTTGTATAGCCGGGATAAGTTGTAGAATCTAAATGATTGTGTACCTGATTACCTTCGGAATCATAGTATTCACCGCCGGTTGCTTTGTTGTAATTAAACTCGATAAAGAAATCGGAATCTTCTGATAATCTGTTATGTTGCGAAAACAAAACAGAAGCCGTTAAAAACAATGAAGTTATAATTATTAAGTATTTCAATTTACTGTCAGATTAATTTAACATTCGTTACTTAATATACACAGACACAACAATAAACGCATTAGTTACAATGCATTGTGTTAAAAAATATACACAATTTGATTTAAACGTTAAAATATTTAAGTTGTTTTAAAAAAAATGAAATCCGAGACTGAAATTATAATATTTTTTCATAATTTTATATTATTGAATATTTCAATTTTTATTTTTATTTGGAGCTGAAAATGTACAGAATATCATTATTTTTTATATTATTTATTACTTTTGCCAATGCTGAAACAAATAAAACCTTCCCTTTTCTTGATAACAAAGCAATGGGCACTTATGATTTTATCACCGAAAATCCTGAATATGACGGAAGAGGGGTTGTGATTTTCATCCTTGATAATGCCGTGGACCCTGCTATACCGGGTCTTACTACCACTACAACAGGCAAAACTAAAGTAATTGATATGCAGGACTTTTCAGGGCAAACTGTTTTACCGCTGATTGAAGCTACGCCAAGAGAAATAAACGGAGCATCAATTATTGCTACCGATAATACATATCTTGAAGGATACAGAATGCTCGACTTACACCCCAAAGACAGCATTTACTACCTATCAAAAATATCCGAATCAGAGATGTATAAAAATTCACCCGTAAAAGATTTGAATAATAACGGAAAAACAAATGATGTATTTAACATTCTTGCCTTTAAGATTAATTCAGAAAATCCTGTTACTGATAATTTCAAAGGATTTGTAGAGCCACAGGGTGATATATGGGTTTATTATGTGGATGAAGACGCCGATGGTAATATTGACGACGAATTTCCAAAATTCAATTACAAATTCAATTATGATACATTTAATTTCTTCAAAGGTAATAAAGATACCCGACCACTCTTAACCATGTCTGCTAATATTGACAACAATAAAATAAAAATCAATACAGGCGATGGTTCTCACGGCAGCCACTGTGCAGGAATAGCTGCGGGCTACAGCATTTACGGAACAGAAGGAAATGACGGAATAGCTCCCGGAGCATACGTAGTTTCATTGAAAATAGGCAGTAATACTTTAAGCGGAGGTGCCACAACAGACCAGTCCATGAGAAAAGCGTATGAATACGGAATCGAATTTATGAAAGAAGCAGGATTTGAATATGGAGTGTTTTCGATGAGTTACGGTATCGGAGCTGAAGAACCGGGAAAAAGCGATATGGCTGAATATCTTAACCGGTTTGTAATTGATAATCCTAATGCAATAGTCGTAACATCCAACGGCAATGAAGGACCCGGCATTCGTTCCACAGGATTGCCTGCCGGTGCGGATAGAATTATATCCGTCGGGGCAATGCTCCCTCCGCAAGTGCTAAAAAATCTTTATGGTTCTGCAAGAGATAAGCACTGGATGACTCATTTCAGCTCGAGAGGCGGAGCATGTGCCAAACCTGACGTAGTAGCACCTGCAGGAGCTTCTTCTACTGTGCCGGCATACGAAAGAGGTGATGCTTTCTGGGGTACATCAATGTCATGCCCTCAGGTAGCAGGAGCTTGCGCTGTATTGGTTAGTGCTGCTATCGAAAATGATATGAAAATAAATAATTTTATGATAAAAAAAGCAATTAAATATTCTGCAAAAGAGCTTGAAGGTTACACACATCTTGATTACGGAAACGGTATTGTAAATGTACCGGCTGCATTTGAATATCTTAAAGATTTGAGCGAAAGAGAAGAATATAATAAAATACTTGATTACGAAATATCAACAGAAAATCCATATTATATATCCGGTAAAGCATCTGCTTCATACTGGAATAACGGCGGATACTTCCCGGCTGAATCTTCAAAACAGAATGTTACAATCAAAGCGATATTCCCTAAAAATAATCCGAAGAAAGATAATCACGATTTTTACAGAGTATTGAAATTGAAAAGCGATGCTGACTGGCTAAAGCCCGACAAATCGAAAGTGTATATAAGAGGAGAGCTGTCTGCAAGTATAGGACTTGTTTATGATGAATCTAAATTACAAAAGCCGGGATTATATACAGCAAGAATTTCAGGCTATGCCGATAATGAGAATAATTCTAATTATGCTGATATGGATATTCAGACTTCAGTAGTAATTCCATACAAATTCAATGATAAGAATGATTATAAATTGATCTTAAATAATCAATTACTTGCTCCGGGAGATATAGAAAGAATTTTTGTAGAAATTCCTGCAAGTGCAAGTGCAATGAATATAACTCTCTCCTCTGTTCAAAATAAAAATTTCGGAATGGCAATGTATCTAATTTCTCCCGACGGTAATCATCAGGGTTACGGGAATTCATCTGATGCAGAAAACAATAAGCCGATGGAAATCTCTGTTTCAGGTAATGATTTGAAAGACGGTGTATGGGAAATAATCCCATATAATTTCTTTCAGAGCAGAGATAATTCATTTTATAATCTTGAAGTTAAATTTTTTGGCATAAATAATAAACAGGAATATCTGAGCGATGTAAAATTTGAGCAGGGTGAAAATCCGAAAATATCAACCAGTATTTTTAATTCATTCAATACTCCCGTCAGTTTTTCTACTGGTGGTGAAATTTTAGGATATTGCAGAACTAATGAAATTTCAGATAAAATTGAAAATACTTACAAAAAGAAATTCAAAATTGATAATATTATAAAAAAAGCAGAATTCCAGATAGAAATGCCGATAGAAGAATACAATAAATTTACTGACCTTGCAGTGAATATTTATGATGAAACAGGCAAATCAGTTCTCAGCAGTGGATTATCAAGAAGATACGGCACAGTAACTTTCCATCCCAAATCTCATGGAAATTACACACTTGAAATTGTTCCGGGATATGCAACTATGAAATCAAAAAGTGATGAATGGAATTTTACGATAAGTGAAAAATATTTCTACAAAGAATCTGTAAAAATCCAATCCAAAAAAAGCAAAATGAAGATTTATCCGCAGGATGAGCTTAAGATTGATTTTAATATTGAAAATAAAATTCCGATAGTACCTGATAATTATAAAACATTTGGAACAATAAACTTAATCGAATATGACGACTCAAATACAATCGGAAAAATATACTTGAAATTTTAATAAGAACGGAGCCATTACCCAAAAACAAGGATAAAGAGAATTTGTAATATGCATCCTCACACACTTCTACTGAGGAACTGAAGAGTATGAAAATCAAATTTTACTATATAATGATATGCCAACTTTATTTATATGATTTGTAAATTTTGTTGGTTAAGCCAATTTAAATATTATTCTCAAAATATTTTTATTATGACA
>CAZIXJ010000023.1:0-14147 GCA_964542835.1 uncultured Hyphomicrobiales bacterium | reverse complement strand
GTAGTGATGAAGCGGATTATACTATATATCACCAATGCAACCGATGGCTTAAGCCATCGGTTACAAAATTCAGCTCTTATAGCAGCCAACGGCTTAAGCCGTTGGTTTTACGATGCAGAGGAAAGTTTTGCAAAAGACCTCTCGTGGAGTATTGGCTTGGAGGCACGGGCATATAGTGCCGGAAGGAATATTGCAAACTCATCAAACAACTTCAAGTGTGTTCTGCTATATTCATAAGGAGCTTCGGAGCGGTTCGGTACTATAAAGAAATTTTGCGAAAGTAGTTGGATTCTTAAAAGCTATGTTGTTTGGGTTATGGGGATGAGAGAAATTAATAAATAATTAAATTGATAACTAAATAAAAAAAAATTATGAAAAATAGCAGAATCTTTTTGATTTTTACAATATTAAGTATATTATTATACTCTAATCAACTTAATGGTCAGAATAATTGCATTCTTGATTTCCAATTCCCAAATGGCCTTCATGATGTATCATTAAATCCAATCGCAGGATTTACTGCATCTTGCAGTATAGATACTACAAAGTTGGTCAAAAGAGTTTATGATTATCAAGACGTTGAATATGACACTTTAAATAATAGATTAACAAAGTCTGTTGTTTATTTTGTTGAGAAGGACACTTATGTGCATAATAATGACTCAAGTTTTAATTATGCACTTACAAATTATTCTACTTTGGGCTTATTTGAACCGGTTAACAATTACACTCTAAATGTATTTCCTGTAACACCATTGAAGAATAATACTGATTATGAAATTTATATTGGGTCACTATATTTTTATGGTGGTATAACCGAAATTGTTATTGACACATTATTTAATGATGCATTTAAAACAATTGACAAATTACATATTGTAAGTGATGTTTCTTTTTTGAATACCGGAAAACTAGTAAAATGTAATGATGAGATTTTTGTTACATTTTCAAAAAAGTTGAATTCAGCTATTGTTAATAATCAGAATTTATTAACTTTACGAGAAATAAACGGGAAGCAACAAATCGATTCATTGTATCATAAGAACAATTTGTCTAATGAAATAGCATCAAATTGTTTGTTGTCAGATGATAGTCTTTCAGTAATAATTGAAAGTGATTCGTTAGATATTGGGAAACGGTATATCTTGGAGATTCATTTAAATGAACTTACAGGCAGCCCTAATGATTTCACAACAATTGATTTTATGACGAATGATTTGGCAATATTCACTTCAGAAATAATATTTCCTGATACTTCTTATACTATACCTGATAGCATATCAACAACTTTAGGAAATGAGGAGGCTTTTCTCGTCGCAGGGGAGACTTTGCACATAGCAGCGCCATTGTATATTGGTGATAAGCAATTTAAAAAATGGGAATGCGAAACACTGCCTTTTATACAGGATTCAATAGGTAATTTCTTGAATTTTGATATTAGCTGTGAGCATTCAGGGTATCATAATATTAAGGCAATTTATGGTGAACCTTTAATAGATACCTTGATATTTAGTTCTAATCTGTTTACTAATGGGGATATCAAAGTAGAAGGCTTTTTAGATTCACTTGGTAATGGTGTATATACAGCAGAAAGAAAAATTGATACTAAAATATATATTGCTCCTGTTCCTGACTCATTATATACTTTTGATGGTTGGGATTTTGATTTTGTAGAAAATCCTGAATTTGAAGAGAATGGAGAAATGCTAATTATGAGTAATTATATTTTTGATAATAGTACTGCAAAGTTATTTGATGAACTAGGGAAGCCTATTGAATTTGATGGAGATTTTGGTCCAATTCAGGGAAATCCTTGTAGTACAATAGAACTTTGTATTAATTTTTGGCCAAGCAATTACCATGAAAATTTAAATGATATTGTTGATTTATATTTGGATGGTGTAAAATATGAACTATATGAAGGTCAGAAATGTATTAATTTAACATCACCATTTCCAAATTCAATTGAATTGAAATTAAATATTGACCCTTGTTATAATGTTGACAGAATGTGGGAAAATTATAATGGTTTTTTCCCGGTTTTTAAAGATTATCAAGACGATGAGTTAGTATATGATATTGAATTAGATGAAAATGCAAGAAACTGTAAACATGAAGTAAATATAGGATTAGAACAGATACAATTTGAACTCCTAACCGAAATAGCATTAACTACTGAAAGTTATCTGTCTAGTGCAGTTAACATTTTACATTATTCAGGTGGTTTTAGAATGGATGGAATTACTAGATTTCATACTAATTGGGAAAGAATACATGGAGTCTTGCCATTTGGTTCATATAATACTGTTAAATTTAAAAATAAATTTAAATGTCCTTGCGGTAATGTTGTTCATATATTTCCAGATAACAAAGCTGGGTTTGAAGAGTATCATAACGGGTTCTATCAGGAAGCTACTACTGAAATGCCTGATTTGGTAGATGAACCTGTATCACCAACTAAAGAGATTGGTGGAGTTGAAAGAGAAAATGTATTAACTATTACCATGGATTCAGATAAGCATATTTTTTATAAATTTATGCCTGATTTTAAAATAGACTTTATCACATATCAAAAACCTAGGGTAATAGAAGATAATATTACAACTGAAACAGCTGTTGAATCTTATATACCTTATGATGATATAAAAAGTTTGTCCCCTGAAGGCAGTAATTTCTTAAAAATTGTAGGTATGAGTATGCAGGGTAATGGGAGTTACGATGACTTTTCAACCCTAACACCAAAAACTACCCAAATAGGGTTGATTTTTAATAAAGCTTTAGATCCTTCCACAATAAATGGCAATACATTTTATGCTGAGGATTTAACATATCATTATGTTAAGAATAATAGCCAAGAAAGATTAGACGGCAAAAATCTAACAAAATATGAATTCGATGAGTCTAAAAACGGTTCATATACATTTGGGGATAGTAAAGTACTTCTTAAATTATCTGATATGAGAAACTCATCTAATTATTTGGATATACCCCATATGTCTGAATTTAAGGTATATATTGGTTTGGGTGATATTAGAAGTTTTGACGGTGAAAATTTAAATACTTATTACGGAACATTTTTTGACTTTGCTTTGCGTACAGAATACCCATCATTAATTGCAAAGACTAATAAGGCAAGTTTTTTTGAATATTGGGGTAGAAAGCAATATGATTCATTTTACGCATTATTTTGGGCAAGCGCCGGAAAATCAAATGATATAAAAGATGCTTCATATATCAATTATCAATATGGATTAAAATTTCCATTGGATGCTGATTACGAAACTAAGCAATTCATGGCTCGGGAGATATGGCATGATTTTTTGGATTGTTGGTTGCCTCCAAATTATGATACACCACAATATCATGAATACATTAATATAAACAGGCTTAGTTTTAATGATTATTTTACAACTGCAGGTGTAATAGCAAATGTTGCTAATGATCCAAATATTCAAGGTTTTAATGAATTAAACCTTGAAATACTTTCAGCATTACAATTGATTGTAGCTCCAGAATGGGAAATGGCTCAAACGCTATTTTCTGTATTAAATGAAATAATTGACACTGGTGGTGAAACACATAATATTATATATAAGAGTGATTTTGTTGGACCTTCGAACGAAACTCAACTATGGGGATTAGATTACCTGTACCAGGAAAATGATATTGAAATAATTGAATATTACTATGGAGAGGATGAGCCTACTCCTGAAGAAAAAATGTCTATAAAATATTATTTAATACACAATAATTAAAGAGGAATAAAATGTTACACAAAATTTTAATGATACTAACAATATTTACTATATCTTTTATCTTAGTCATTACAGCAAATGCACAGGATATTAAGCCCGATGGTGGTACTAATTATGACATATGGCACCCTGATGCTAATGTTAATATAAGATGGAATATTGATGATTTTAATAATACAGATAATTTACAATTAATCATATGGAATGGCAATACAGGCGAAGAGTTTTTAATTGACGAAAGTATTTCTCCCGCTGACAACTCATATATATGGAATATTCCTGAAGATTTTCCAACTGGCAGTAAATTCAGAATTATTTTAAGGCAATCTGGTATTTCTATAGCTAATAAGAATTTTATTACAGTCTTTCCAAACTTGTTTTATAAAATGAAGCCATTAGACTTAGAGACAAATCTGGTGACAGACGACTTATTGTTATTTCCTAATCCGACACAGGATATATTATATTTCGATTCTGATAAACTACCGGATAAAATAGCAATTATTAATCAATCAGGTATTAATGAAAAAATATTCAACTCTGTTACGAATAATTTCATTTATGTTGATAACTTGAGTAATGGTGTTTATTATATGCTTTCTTATTATACTGGTGGATATAGTGTAAACAAATTTATTATAAGTAGATAAAAATATTCGGGCAGTGATTGCTGCCCGATTTTCTTTTTTTTAATTAATTGAGGTAAGAAATGAAAATTTTAAGAATGATGATATTATCAAGTGTGTTTTTTACTATTTCTTCATTGATAATAAAAGCAGATGATTTTCCGTTGAACAAGCAATTCAATTTTCCTGATATTATTCCTAATATTGAATTCGGTAATCATAATATTAAATTAAATGATGTAGGATTATTAAATACTGAAAAATCTTTTAAGCTGGATTCGGTATATCACTATCAGAACATTTTTAAAACAACAGACTATTCAGATGAAAAATTCATTTATTATTACAATGAACACAATCTACTTGATAAGCAAATTGTAAAGAAATTACTTGATTCCAATTGGGTTCACTATCAAACTTATTCGTATGAATATGATGAGGATTTAAATCTCATAAAATCATCTTTAATTTCAGAAAGTGGCTTGGATACAGGGGCATATACGAAATATTACTATAATGATAATAATCAGAGGGTTAGAGAAGAGTTTTATGTTAAGATACAAAATGAGTTAATATTAAGAACAACATATGCGTATGAGTATGATGAGATTGGTAATTTAATAAATATTTTTGATTATCTTATAAATCCTGAAACTTATGAAGAAATGGGATGGTATCAGAGTAAATATAATTATAATGAAAATAGTAATTTAATAAATAAAACTCTTTTGGATATATCTGCAGATACAATATTACCAATTAATAAAACTGATTATTATTATGAAGACAATAGATTAGTGGAAAGTAAATATTATAATTTTTCTGATAATTGGCATTATAGAAACGGTAGAAAATATTTTTATAATGACAATGGAGATGTCTTTATGAGAAAGCGTATTAACTATGACGAAGAAACTAATGAATATATTATTTCAGAAAAATACGGCAGTGAATATATTTATAATCCAAACATCAATTTATCAAATTTAGCTTTTGATTCCAGGACTTACAATAGAACTTATGATAATACTCTACTTTATTCAAAAAATGCACTATTAGATTACTATGAATATGAAATTGTAGATGGTAAAAAAGAAATCTGGCGCCACGTTAAATACTTTTATTCAGATATAACCACCTCAGTCGAAGACAACTTTATATCAGAAAGCGGCATAAGTGTAGTGCCAAATCCCGCATCGGATTATATTGAAATAATGATTAGCAGTGATAGCAAGGGGGCATGCCCCCTTGTCTCAAGTAATGAGATTGAGATATATGATGTGCTTGGGAATGTGGTTTGGAAATTCAACTCTGTGGCTTCAAAGTCCACCTCCGTCCCGATAAATCGGGACACCTACGCCGGCGGAGGACAAGTAAGAATTGATATTACGCATCTCCCTCGTGGTGTGTATTTCGTAAGGATTGGTGGTAGAGTAGAGAAGTTTGTGAAGAGGTAAATCCAAACAAAAATTCATCCGATGACTCTCAAAGTTATCGGATGAATATCCAATATAGTATTGCAGTTTGATTTACTCTAAAAAATCTTGTTTATTAATGCAACTTTGAATTAATACATTGCTCATTCACTTTGTGCCATCAAAAATTCACAGTAATTCCATTGGTTATTTCCATATCATAATCTTTTATGCCGGGAAGTGGCTCGTTATCGAATCTGTAACTGTATTTGGTGTAAAATTTAAAATTCTCTGAAATCTGAAGCTCAAGTGATGTTTCATTCAGCAACCTTCTGTCATCATAATTATCAAGCACGAACTGTAAATATGAAGTGGAAGAAAAATTAACAGTTTCATTTAGCTTCCAGTTTACGGTGAGATAGCTCGATGAACGAATAAGATTGGTTGATTTAACTCCCGCGGCGCTGTAATCTTCATATTCATACATAAATCCCGAGCCAAGAAAAAATCTGAGCTGAAATTCATCAAGGTCATCAAACATAGCAATAGGATTGAATCTCAATCCCGAGCCTATTAAATATCTGTCTTTGAGCTGTATAAATTCATTAAATTCTTTTTGGATGTATGCTTCGGGCTTCAGATAATCATACCAGTCGTAAACTCCTCTTAAATGTGCAAAGCCTTTGTTTACATTTTTTTTACCGTTTGCTTCCTGATAGCCGTAATTCATGGCAAAAAATGCATTGTATTTATCCTGAATATAATCAATACGATAAGAACCCGATACTTTTACGAGTTCACTGTTTCCTTTTACAATTCCAAATCCGAAATCAATTTTATGGTGTATTCCTTCTTCGATATCATATTTTCGCAACTGCTCTGTATTTACCTGCGAAAAAACTGAAATCACCGTAAACATAAAAATCAGAAAATATCTCATAAATCTTTCATATTTTGTTCGTAAATATCAATTAATTCTTTCATATCAGACGGTAATTCAGAATCAAAGTGTAAAAATTTTCCCGTTACGGGATGATAAAATCCGAGAGTTTTTGCGTGAAGCATTTGCCTTTGAGCAATTTTCAGTGTTCTTACCGCAAGGCTTTTGAATTGCGGAAGATTACCACCAAAAAGGATTTTATCTCCGCCATACATTTCATCACCGATGAGGGGATGTTTTATGTATGAAGAATGTACCCTAATCTGATGAGTTCTGCCCGTATGAAGTTTATATTTTACGAGTGTGGCAAAATTAAATCTTTCAATTATTTTGTAATTCGTAATGGCTTCTTTGCCACCTTTTTGCAGCACTGCAAATTTCTTACGGTCAAGTGTGGACCTGCCTATATTGCCTTCTATTGTGCCTTCGTCCTCTTTCATAATGCCCCATACGATTGCATTGTATTCTCTTTCTGTAGTTCTTTCGGCAAATTGTTTTGATAATCTGAATAATACGTCATTATTTTTGGCTATTACGAGAAGCCCGGAAGTGTTTTTGTCGATTCTGTGAACAATACCCGGGCGGATTTGCTCGCTGCCGAAAATCTGATTTTCCTGATAATCTGAATAATCTTCATCCTCATCATCTATTTCAATCTTAATATTTTCTTTAATTCCAAAATAATGCAGTAAGCCGTTTACTAAAGTACCATAGCGATTGCCTACACCGGGATGCACACACAGCCCGAATTGTTTGTTAATTACAAGGAGATAATCATCTTCATATACTATATCAAGCGGTATTTCCTGTGGTATCAGCTCCAGCGGAGGTGCTTTCATTATAGTGCATTCTATTTTGTCAAATGGTCTTAATTTGTAACTTGCCTTGGTAATTTTTCCGTTTACGAGAACTCTACCTTCGTCAATGGCTGTTTTTACTTTATTTCTTGTTGCTTTCTCAACGGTTTTTGTAAGATATACATCAAGCCTAACCGCTTTAAGACCTTTTGGGGCTTCGAATTCATATTTATATTCAATCGGTTCGGGATATGTTTCTAATGTTATTTCTTTACTGTTCATTTTGTTTGGTAATTGTATCAGGCTCATCTGCAGTTGGTTTCTTTTTAAGAAACTGAGCTACATCAGGCAGTTTATTATGAAAAATAAGAAGAAGTATTACGCCCACAGTTACACAGGAATCAGCCACATTGAATACGGGGAAATGTGAATAGTACAAACCGAATACATTTACGTCGGGTATATCTACCTGAATAAAATCAACTACTTTGCCGTAGAAAAGAGGAGATTCGCCAAAGACAGCTCCATAGAATACGCGGTCAATTCCATTGCCTAATGCACCCGCTATGATTAATGAAATTCCTGTTTTTATCCAAACAGAGGCGTTGTAAATTTTATTCAGATACCAGATAAGTGCAAATCCTGCCACAAAAGAAAAAAGGCTGAGAAAGATTTTGCCGGCTCCGAAATCTATTCCAAATGCCATACCGGGATTTTCAATAAATGTGAACATTACAAAATCGCCTATTACAGGCACCAGCTCACCATAATAAAATCCGCTGTGATCTATTCCAAAAAAGTCAAACCCTTTTACTGCAAGCTTTGTAGCCTGGTCAAAAAGTATTAATAAAAAAATTACGATATAAAAAATTTTGTTTTTTTTCATCTGCTCGTTAAAATAAAGGCTGTATGACAATACATCACATAGATGAAATTATAATACAGCCGGTAAAAAAATAAATATTATCTTACTTTTTCAATTCTGTCAATACCGTCTTCAGGGCATTTCTTGTGTATTTTGTATGAAGCCGACAGAGTAGTAACAGGCACTGCAAGCAGCCTTTCCTTAGCTATAAGGCAGCCGCATATCCTGCATATTCCGTAAGTTTTCTCATCAATTTTGAGAAGTGCATCTTCTAATTTTTTGATATACTCATGTGTTCGCTGTATCTGAGCATATGTCTTTTCCTTTTCAAGAGCTTCAGAACCCTGCTCAGCCATATGAACAGAATAGACCATACTTTCATCTGCAGATTCACCGCTTGTAAGGTCATCAAGTCTGTCTTTCAGCATTTGCATTTCTTCAAGAGCTTCCTCTTTTGCTTCAAGGATATTCTTTCTGAACATATGCAAATCTTCATCAGAATATCTGACTGTAGGAGGAGTTTTTACTTCTTCTTCCATCACATTCTGATCCTTTTCTGCCTTTTTTCCCTTAGCTTTGGTCTTGTTGGCAGCGCCTTCTGTTTTTTTCTTTGGCATAATTTATCTCCTCAAATGTAAGTTATTACGTTTTTGCAAATTTGAAAAACTTAATAATAACACACTTTTATAAAATAAACAATATTTATTTTCTTAATAATTTAATTTTTATTTTGCTGTCTATCAAATCAATTTCTTCAGCATTATCTATATCATTATCAAATTTTACTGTCTCTGCAAGGGTTTCATTCTTTATGTATTCTTTCATATTTTCTACTGCATTTTTTACGTCATCGGCAGCATTATAGAATAATTCTATCCTGTCGGTTACATCAAATCCTGCATCTTTTCTTGCATTTTGTATTCTGTTTACAAATTCTCTCGCAATTCCCTCTTTTATCAGTTCATCCGATAAAGTAGTATCAAGTGCTACGGTAATACTGCCTTCATTTGCCACAAGCCATCCTTCGATATCTTCGCTGTGGATTTCAATATCATCAGGAATTAATTTTACGGGTTCATCAATTCCGGCAATGTTTATTTCAAGTCCGGCAGTAGATTCGAGTTTCTTAATTTCGTCATTTGTAAGCTCTTTTATTGCGCCGGCTACTTTTTGAGTCATTTTTCCGAATTTTCTGCCGATTACTTTGAAATTCGGTTTTGCTACTCTTCTTACTATATCAGCCTCGCCCTCATTTACAAATTCGATTTCTTTTATGTTCAGCTCTTCTTTAATGATATTATCCACTGACTGTATTGCTCTTCTTTGTTCGGGAGAATTAATAGGCAGAAGTATTCTCTGAAGTGGCTGGCGAACCCTTAGCTCTGCTTTTTCTCTCAAAGATCTTGCAAGAGAAGTAATTGTTTGAGCAGCAGTCATTTTTTCTTCAAGTTCTTTATCAATAAGAGTTTCATCAGGATTTGTGAAATCAGTAAGATGAATTGACAATTCATCATCTTCATTCCTTAATCTTTGATAAAGATTTTCAGAAAGGAAAGGTGCTGCCGGCGACATAATCTTAAGAAGCTCAATAAGAACAGTTCTTAAAGTCTGATAAGCAGAAATTTTATCGCTGTCAATTTTGCCTTTCCAGAATCTCCTTCTGTTTCTTCGGATATACCAGTTAGAAAGTTCATCTATTACAAAATCCTGAATCACCCTGTGAGCCTTGGTAAGTTCATAGGCATCCATTAGTTCGGAATATTCTTTTATCAGAGAGTGGGTTCTGGATATTATCCATCTGTCTATTTCAGGGCGTTCTGAAACAGGAACTTCAGGTTCATTACCCGTGAAATTATCTATGTTGGCATAAAGTGCAAAAAATGCATAAGTATTGGTAAGCGAACGCATAAAGTCTGAAATAACTGTTTTGGCAAGGTCATCTTTGCTGAATCGCGTAGCACGCCAAGGCGGATTATTTACAAATAAATACCATCTTACGGCATCTGCTCCGAATTCTTCCATTATTTCAAAAGGGTCTATTACGTTTCCTTTTGATTTTGACATCTTAATTCCGTTGGAATCAAGAATTAATTCATTTACTACGATATTCTTGTATGCAGGCTTTTTGAAAAGAGCTGATGCTATATTATGCAATGTATAAAACCACCCGCGGGTCTGGTCTATACCTTCAGCTATAAAATCTCCGGGAAAAATTCTTTCAAATAATTCCTTGTTTTCAAACGGATAATGAAGCTGAGCAAATGGCATAGAGCCTGAATCGAACCACGCATCAATTACTTCTGATGTTCTTCTGTAAGTTTTGCCGTCTTTTTCAAATATTACGTTATCTACAAACGGTCTGTGCAAATCTATTTCAATACCACATTCTTTTACCGGTACTTTTTTGCCGTCTTCAAATTCATAAAGTCCTTCCGAAAGTTCTGCCACAGAACCGACTGCGAAATAGTCTTCCTTGTCTTCAGTATTTACCCATATTGGCAGCGGAGTACCCCAGTATCTGTCCCTTGAGAGCGACCATTCTTTTACTTCCTCGAGCCAGTTTCCGAATCTTCCTTCACCTATTTCAGGCGGCTGCCAGTTGATATCTTTATTGATATTAATCATATCATCCTTGTATTCAGGAGATTTGATAAACCATGATTCTCTTGCATAATAGATAATTGGATTACCGGTTCTCCAGCAATGAGGATAACTATGGAGGTAATCATTAGTAGCACGGTATATTTTACCTGCATATTTCAATTCTATTATAATTTCCTTATCCTGACCATCTTCCACTCTGTCTTCGTAAGTGAAAGTCTTAATTGCTTTGCCTGCGTATTTGCCCATATCATCAGTAAAATGCCCCGTAGGAGTTACGGGCTGCACAAAAGGCAAGTTAAATTTTTTGGACATTTGGTAATCATCTTCACCAAATGCAGGCGCGAGATGAACTATACCTGAGCCGTCTTCGGTAGAAACGAAATCTGCCGGATGCACTGTAAGTGCATTCGGATATTCATCAAGATTGAGTTTTACGTATGGAAGAATCTGCTCATATTTTGTGCCGACAATATCCGAACCTTTGAATTCGGCAAGAATTTCATATTCACCATCAAGCACGGATAATCTCTCTTTTGCGAATACGAGGTCATCAGTCAGTTCTTCACCTTTTTGCTTTCTCTTGTTTCTTACAAGCACGTAATCAATATCCTCTCCCACAGCAAGAGCTACGTTTGCCATAAGAGTCCAGGGTGTAGTAGTCCATACGAGAAGCTGAGCATTTTCAATTTCTTTTTTCGGAGAAGAAACAATTTTTAATTTTATATAAGTATTGGGGTCTCTTACATCTTTATATCCGAGTGAAAGCTCGTGAGAGCTGAGCGGAGTGGC
This sequence comes from uncultured Hyphomicrobiales bacterium, assembly GCA_964542835.1. Classification (GTDB taxonomy): domain Bacteria; phylum Bacteroidota; class Ignavibacteria; order Kapaibacteriales; family UBA2268; genus CAZIXJ01. The sequence goes on along the minus strand of CAZIXJ010000023.1, from coordinate 2,356 downwards.
AATAGTAGGAGACTGAGGAACAACTTTAAAACCTCTGTATATGTACCCTTTATCGAAAAATTCCTTCAATGCCCACCATACTGATTCCACATATTCCTGAGTGCAGGTAATATAGGCTTCATCGAGATTTACCCAGTAGCCCATACGCTCTGTAAGGTATCTCCATCCTTCCGACATATCAATATTTTTGTAAACAAAACTGTGGCATTTCTTATTAAATTCCTGAATGCCGTATTTTTCAATATCAGATTTATCTTTAAGCCCAAGCTCTTTTTCCACAGCTATTTCTACGGGAAGTCCGTGAGTATCCCATCCTGCCTGCCTTCTTACGTAATAGCCTTTCATTGTTTTGTAGCGGCATACTGTATCTTTTATGGTACGAGCCATTACGTGATGAACACCCGGCTTACCGTTTACGGTAGGCGGACCTTCATAAAAACTAAAAAATTCAGAATCTTTTCTCTTATCTAAGGTCTTATCAAATACTTTATTATCATTCCAAAACTTTAATATCTCGTGTTCAAGCTCTGAATACTTAAACTTATCCGGCAATGGTTTATACATTTTTTCCTATCCGTATTATCCAAAAAAAACAACATTTATAATAATGCAATAAAACAAACCTCAATTATATCAATTTTTTACATAATTTCAAAACAGAAAATGAGATTTATTTTAATTTATATACAAATAAAGCATATAACGATAATAGATAACAATAATTATTATTTTATATTAAATAAAGAACATGTAAAAATGTAAATACCAATTATTAAGAAAAAAAATTAATACAATGATAAATTAATCCTCCGCCTTGACCGCCATTCGGCTTTCAAAGCAGCTTCTTCAAAAAAGGAGGAGATTTATTAGAATGTAATAATTCTCATATTGAGCCTTACACAATTAATTTGTAACGGCTTTTAAAAATACTTATCAATCAATTCAATAAGTGCCTGCTTTTTAATTGGTTTGGAAATATAATCATTGCATCCTGCTTTTATTGATTTGTCCTTGTCGCCGTGCAGTGCATATGCTGTTTGTGCAATTATTATTACATCCTTATCAAATTCTCTGATTTGTTTTACCGCATCAAATCCATTCATTACCGGCATTTTAATATCCATAAGAATCAAATCAATATCCTTATTTTTCCTGTATGTTTCGATAGCCTCCAAGCCATTTTCAGCAACATACAAATTCTTAACGATATTACTGAGAAGTTTTTTTAGTAATATCATAGAGTGTTTGTCATCTTCTGCTATAAGAAGATTGAGTTGCTTGAGCTTTTCAATTGCCTCATCTATATTTTTACTGGTTAATCTATGCTTACGAATGGATTTGGCAGATTTAAACGGGATGGAAAATATAAATTCGGAACCGGTGTTTTTTTCGGATTTTACACTTATTTTTCCACCCAGCATTTCGGTGTAGGCTTTTGAGATGGCAAGCCCTAATCCTGCACCTTCATATTTTTGAGATAAATTGCTTTCTTCCTGTACGAATCTGTCGAATATTATATCAAGTTTTCCTTTGGATATGCCTATACCTGTATCTTTTACAAAAAATACAATTTCCTCGTTTTCTGCTCTGTAGCCAAATTTAATAGAACCGAAATTTGTATATTTTATGGCATTTTTTATCAGATTGGATAGTATGGCATAAAGTTTTACTTTGTCAGTATTTATGCAGACTTCTGAGTCAGGCAGTGATTTGCTGAGATTAAAACCTAATCCTTTTTCAGCGGCTTCATTTTTAAAGAAATTATATATTTCAGTAAGCAGTTTATTGATATTTACATCAGAAAAAGAAACTTCCATCTGCCCTGATTCTATTTTAGAGAGGTCTATCAAATCATTAATCAGTTCGAGCATTCTCTGTCCGCTGTTTTCAATAATTGCAATATATTCTTTTGCTTCTTCATTAGTCAAATCAGGTTCTTTCAGGAGATTGGAAAAGCCGATAATTCCATTCATTGGCGTTCTTATCTCATGGCTCATATTTGCCAAAAATGCCGATTTGAGTTTGTCACTTTCTTCAGCTCTTTCTTTAGCTTTTACGAGTTCTTTTTCTGCATTTTTTATTTCAGTTATGTCTCTTCCTACGCCAACTATTGAAATTACCTCTTTGTCATCATTCAGTACGGCTGTATCTTCCCACCCGAACCATCGCCATCCTTTTGCAGTCATAGCTCTCTGCTCAAGGTAAACAGCGTAAGGTGGAGAAAAAACTTTTTTTAAAGCATCATCAGTTGATTTTCTGTCATCAGGATGAACGAGAGGCAAATATTCTTTACCAAGAAGTTCCTCTTCGGTTTTTCCGAATGTATTACAGTAGCTTTGGCTTACAAATTCGAATC
>CAZIXJ010000022.1:1204-14576 GCA_964542835.1 uncultured Hyphomicrobiales bacterium | reverse complement strand
AATCTATTTTTTTGCTCAGTTCTTCCGTTTTGGGGCAAGAAAAACAAAATGAAAATATGTCTATAATCCGCTTCATCACTACAATACAGACGATTTTCAATCGTCCCCGATAATGAGATAATGAGATAATGCTTCTGCCTTACCTATACCAAATTTCCCGCATTTTTTGCTCTTTTGTAAAAAAGTTATCATATATACTTTTTCATTTTTTCAATAATTTACTTTTGCATAATATAAAATTAATTTTAATTATACAAATTATTTTTTATTTTTTTTCACTTACCATCCCGAATTGAATTCGGGATGGAATAGATTAGGCTAAAGCCTTGAATATAATAGAGACGATGATGCTCAGAATTATTCCCCCTCATTGCGAAACTCCGATACTTCGACAAGTGGTTGCTGAGCCTGTCGAAGTGCATCACAGGTTTCGCAATCCCGGTTTCAGAAAAGTTGCACTTTGATAGTTTATATGAAGTCAGAAAATGTAAGAGATTAAGGCAACTTATTTCTGCGGATATATAAGTTTTTTTGTCTTTTCCCCTTTTCTGTTGATGCCGGTTGCCGTGAATTCAAAAGGTTTATCCGGATTAACTCTATTAAATTCAAAAACCTGTGTGTACAGCATTTCGGATTCATCAAATCTTGCCTGACCTATTAATTCGGTATATTCAGCATTTCCAGATATTCTGATTTCTTCTATATAATTTTCTTCTCCATCATACAAACCAAATGATTTTGTGAACACTCTTATTTTATTATCATTAATTTTTTGAATTCTGGAAAATGAAGGAGCAGGGTATTGTCCCACCGGTATTTCATATTTTTGACCGAATAGCTCATCATCAATATATCTTTCATAAATTAGAATTTCTCCTGATAATCTTTCTGAAGGTGTGAAAGAAAACTCTCCGCCTGATGAATTATCTACAAGGGTGTTGCCATCCTCATCCTTAAGTGCCGAACTCGTTTTCTGATTAGAAAGAATTGGCAAATTTGGATTGAACCGATAAGTCTGATACGGAAAAATCCTGTTTGGTATTTCCGGCATTCCTATCGGCTGAGGTAATACACCAAACTGAACCGAAGCCTCTCTGCTGTCAGATGCTCTTACAATCGTTACCTTTACAGTCATAGAACCATATTCAGGTGCCTTCCCCCCAATAATCAGTTTATCGGAATTAATTTCTTTTATAGAGGCAGTACCTCCGTTCTCTGCAGGTGTATGTTCAATATTTATCTCGGGGTTTTTAAGCAGTTCACTTCTTAAATCAATACCGGTAGTGTTAATTACATTACTCCAGTTGCTATAAGCAACAGTTTTTATATTATATTCAAGAGGGATAAGATTAATCTCTCCGGTATTCAAAGTTATCAGATTATCAGGCAAAAGGCTGTTTCTGATTTGTTCGAAAATAGCTGCAGAATCATCATCGCTGTCGATATAAGCAAATTCCTGAGAATTTATGAAGTTTTTATTGAGTGTAAATTCAGTTCTTTTTTTTATTGACTGATTGCTGTATTTAAAATCCGCCTTTACGATTACATTGAATGATTGATTAATCTTTTCATCGGGCGGGGGCTGCCATAGAAATTCTACATATTGTTCTTTTTTATGATGCCTGGTTCTGAAATACTGTGAATTATTATCAAGATTAATCTGTCTGTAATTTATCAAATCTTCAATAATAAAATCAAAGCTCACATCATTAGGATTGCCTGTGTAATAAATTTTATTCAACGAATCAAAAGATATTTGGCGAATACCGACAGAATCCATCATAAATACTGCATTCATAGAATATTTTTCGGGTTTGAGTTCAAAAGGAAGCTGAGAAGAACTTCCTGCATCCTGCACAGAAAAATCTTCTGTATCTTTTTCTGCATCGGGGATTAGCATTACCAGTGCTGCAAGATACAAAATAAAGTAAATCTCAATAGTTTTTCGCCTATTTGAAATTTGATTTTTCATCAATATTCCTTGATAAAATATTTTCAATTTCTTTTCTTACCTGAAATGCAATATCATCTTTTCTTATGTTTGCAGCGGTTTCGCTTAGCACAGACAAATTATTTTTAAATTCTTTGAGCTCTTTATTAGTTTCTTTCATATATTCTATCATTTCAGGATTAGCCCTGATTGCATCTGCAGAATTATTCACGATTTTATCGAGTTTATCTATCATAAGATTTTGTGTTTTGCTTATATTATCAAGGCTTTCTGTGAGTTTTTCCATCTGAATTACAGAAGAAGCAAATTCCTTACCTATCTCACCGATTTCATCAATCAATTCATCTGCTTTGGAATATTCAGTGTCCTCATAGTCTTCTTCATATTCAGCAGGAGAAAACAGCATAACTACAAACATAAAAAGCAACAAAACGGCTTCAAATATTATACCTGCTATCACCAAATTAATGCTGATGTCCTGCGAAAATCGCCGGATACCGATTAAAACAAGCAAAATAGCTGCACCAAAATATACAAAAGAATTAACCGTAGAGAAAAAATACCGGTTTACTACTTCCTCCATCCAAAGCGTGGTACCACTGAAAAATCCCAGAGGCATCTGTACCGTAACTTCTTCTGAAGAGTATTTACTAAGTTGCTTTTCAAATACGGCAATTTTCCATAAAATAATCAAAATAGAAAGCGACGACCTTTGCTTTTCGTATTTCAGCTCATTGTATATCTTTCTTAATATTTTTCTTCCTTTTACAGAAGACAGATTATCAATACTTTTCATAATAATTCTACGTTTTTGTGTTAAATATCGTAATAATACCCAAAATCAAAAAAAATTTGCAAACCATGCAGATATCCATGGTTCTACATCAATAATATAGCCAATAGTCTGGCTAAACTGAATAAAAATCAAATATGTAAAAGAAATTACCATTGCAGCACCAATCTGCACGGCAATCCCTCCTTTTTTTCTAACAGAAGCAAAAGGCACACCAAAAAGAACTACTATAACATTAGAAAACGGAAAAGCATATTCGCCGTAATACTGTATCATCTGCTTTCGAACATCTTTTCCACCTGATTTGAGAGTAACGATATGCTCCCGAAACTCATCAAGCGTCATTTCTTCTACTGATTTCTTAAGCCTTACGATTTGCCGGTGGTTAATATTCAACTCGGCTTTTCTGCTGTCGAATACTTCTACGCCAATATCTTCACCGTCAAATACTCTCTGAATTCCATTTACCAGTATCCATAATTGATTTTCATCATCCCATTTGAGAGAATCGGCTTCTATTCTTTTTATCAATCTTGGCTTGAAACTTTCAGAATAATATTCTATCGCTACATCTTTACCGATTTTTTTATCGGAATTATAATAGTTAACGGTAACATTCTTTTTAGGGGCATCCCTGAAATATAAGTTATAAATAGGTCCGCCGGATTTGCTTTTTTTCAGGTATTCCTGCTCAATAGCCACTTTTTTTTCTGATGAATTGGGAACTATCCAACCATTGAAATAAAGATGAGCCCCACTTAAAATCAATGCAACAACAGTAAGCGGCAACATAATTCTGTAAAGACTAAGCCCACCTGACTTCATAGCCACAATCTCATTAAGAGTAGAAAGCCTGCCGATAGTAAAAAGCGTAGCCAGAAGAGTAGCAATAGGAGCAAGTATCTTAATAATCTCGGGAAGATAATTGAGATAGTAATTAACGATAATCCCAACTGATACTTCATTATCAATAAAGTCATCGAGACTTTCCATAAGATTGACCACAAGGAAAATCGTACTAAGAGCGGCAATGGCAAAAGCCAAAGTCATAACGAACTGCTTTAAAATATATCTGTCTATCAAATTCATAATATTCAAAAATACTAAAGAAAAAACAAACAAAAATCAAAAAAAGTTAATAAATAATTTTAAAAATAAGAAAATTCTACTTATTTTTGTAGTTCATTGTTTGCTCGGATGGCGGAATTGGTAGACGCTCAGGACTTAAAATCCTGTGAGCCGTGAGGTTCGTGTGGGTTCAAGTCCCACTCCGAGTACAGCGCCATACATATAAGCCCTTGAGAAATCAAGGGCTTTTGTTTTTTTTGGGAATGAATTTCCAACAGAATCAACAAAAAATAAATTCATAACTTTACAATTATTATGAAATGCCACTTAATTCAGGCACTATACTGTGCCGGAATATTCTGCTTTATTCTAATTGTTTATTTCTCCCTGAATGTAAGCTGAGGCTTTTTCAGCAAGATTTTTACAATCATCGCAAATTGAATAATTGCTTTTAAATAATGCTCATAATACAAAAAGACAGGAGAAATCAAATTTTCCTGTCTTTTTGTAATTTTTTATATGTTTATTTTTACCACGCATATCCGAGGTTCACACCTACGGCTACAGGTCTGTAAGTTAGGCCTTCTACGTCAAGTATATTAAAAACTATTTGTGCAATAGGTTCTACCATAAAGCCTCCATCAAACACCCATTTATAGGCAATTTCACCACCAATAGCCAATGACATTGAATTATCATAAACCTCAGTTTTATAGCTCCACATCCCAAGAGCAGCTAAAGGTCCTGCAGAAAGTCCTTTAATAGGTTTTTCCTGGTCAGGCATTATATACCACTTATAAGATCCTCCAAACTCTATTCCAGTCCATGAAGAATAAGAATTGTAAATAAATAAAGCTGTAAATGAATTTGCAGGTGCAATTTGCTGTTCATATGTTGCAGAAACCTTTCCAAATGCTAAAAACACCGGATTTGCAGATATTGCTTTGGTGTAATTCATTACTTTTTTCTGTGCCTGTGCATTCTGAAATGAAGCTGTAAAAGCTAAAGCTAATGCAATTAATACTATAATAGTTTTTAATTTCATAAAATCCTCAAATGTAAAATAAAGAAACCATTTCTACAAATATAATAATAAATACTTTTTTACAGAATTATATTTTTGATTGTAGGGTAAAAATATTCCTTTTATTTTCAAAAGCACTTTGAAATGAATCTACTTTTGTTAGAAATTTATTAATGTCATCTTCTATCTTGTTTACGATTAATTTGAAGCCTTTATCAGAAGTCAGATTCATAAATGCAATGTCATTTTCACTGTCGCCGGCAGTAAAAAGTGGCGGATAGTTGCTTATTTCCTTTTTGTAAAGTTCCGCCTTGCCTTCAAAGCAAGGAGCGGGCAATTCAATTTCAAAGCCGAGAATTTCCCTTGCAGAATCTTTAAAAGTATTTTTCATACCGAAAATATTTTCTTCAGGAATATCAAACAGCTTCTTACCCAGATATTTCACAGAAATATCAGAGCTTGCAGAAATAATATAAATTTTGAATTGTAAGGACTGCAGCTTGAGTATTATATCGTTAAGCAATCTGTTTGGCATAGGTTTGGGTACAGAGTAAAATATACCTTTTTCGGCAAAGCCTAAATATTTTAGGTTTTTATCATCGTACTGAAACACCTCTTCAGTATAAGAAAGTATTAAATCCCTGTGCAGATTGTCATAAGAAGAGATAAGCCTTTTGTATGCTTCCTGAGTATTGCCTGCATTCAGTTCATTTGTATATTCAGTCCATGAATAATTAAGCTCCTTCTTATTCTTTATCATCTGAGCAAATATTGCCTCTCCGATATCTCCGTGAATAAGCGTGTTATCAAAATCAAAAACTGCAATTTTTTCTTCTTCAGGATAATTTTTTAATTCATCAATAATTTCGAGAAAATCTGAAATATTTATTCCGTTTTCGTCTTTAAATATTTGATATGTCATAAATACCGATAAAATATTATTATTAAAAACGTAATTATATTCTAATATACGGAAATTACCAAATTTAATTATATTATCAAATATCTTTCAGAATTGCAAGGAGTTCGAATCTGCCCATACCGGATTGCGATGAATAGGGCAGCACTTCTCTTGCATAATTGCATTCCGATACGAATACTTCTACCTGCTCCTTTCTCTCGGATATTTGTTTTTGTTTTATTTTATCACATTTAGTTAATATAATTGTATAAGGTTTTTGATTGTTCTCGAGCCATTCTATCAGAGCGAGGTCCTGCTGCATTGGGTCGTGCCGGCTGTCAATCAAAACGAAAACATTTCTGAGATTTTTTCTGCTTTCGAGATAAATATGATTGAGTTTAGCCCATTTCTCTCTGTGTTGCTTGCCTATTGCTGCATATCCAAAGCCCGGCAGGTCTGCAAAGCTCCATTTGTTTTCTACGAGAAAGAAATTTATCTGTTGGGTCTTCCCGGGAGTAGAGCTTGTCTTGGCAAGTTTTTTATTCATTACGATACTGTTAAGCAAAGAAGACTTACCTACATTGGAACGACCCGCAAAAGCAAATTCGGGGTAAGAGTAATTCGGAAACTGTTCCTTTCCAGCCGCACCAATTATGAAATCTGCATTTAATACTTTCATTTTTTTACCTGATTTTAAATGTAGCCATAGTAATAATAGCAAGCATTACTGCCACAATATAGAAACGTGTAACTATTTTGGATTCGTGATGCCCCTTTCTTTCAAAATGATGATGAAGCGGAGACATCTTAAAGATTCTCTTTCCTTCACCATATTTTTTCTTCGTATATTTAAAGTATGCTACCTGTATAATAACAGACAGCGTTTCCGCAAAGAAAATACCACCGACTATCGGAAGTAAAAATTCTTTTTTAATCAAAATTGCAAGTCCGCCTATTGCACCACCAAGAGCCAGCGAACCGGTATCGCCCATAAATACCTGAGCGGGATATGAATTAAACCAGAGAAACCCTAAAGCAGCACCAATAAGTGCAGCAGCAAATACTGCAAGTTCGCCCGAACCTTTTAAAAACATTATATTCAGATATTCTGCATAGACTGCATTTCCGGAAACATAAGCTATAAGAGCCAGCGCTAAAGCAGCTATCCCGACTGTACCTATCGAAAGTCCGTCCAGACCGTCAGTAAGATTTACGGCGTTGGATGTAGCAGTTAAAATAAAAATCACGACAGGAATATAAAGCAAACCGAAATCGAAATTCAGATTTTTCTGAAAAGGGATTGTAGTAAGAGTATTATATTTGTCAAAATTTTCAGAGAAAGCTTCGGGAATAAAAAAGATTACCCCGCTCAGAAGAAGCCCGATTGCTACCTGACCGATTATTTTATAGTTACCGATAAGACCTTTGGGATATTTTTTAATTACTTTGAGATAATCATCAAGGAAACCAACTGCACCGAGCCATGCTGTAGTGATGAATATGAGAATAATAAACATATTTTGCAGATTAGCCCACAGAAGTGTAGGGATAAGAAGAGCAGTAAGCACTATAAGTCCGCCCATAGTCGGAGTGCCGGCTTTTGTTGAATGATTGCCGACTTCCTGCAGTTCGGATTTTGCCTGCTCGCCTATCTGATGCTTTTTCAGTTTGCGGATAATAAATGGTCCGAAAATAAATGAAATAAGCAGTGCAGTAATAGCAGAAGCTGCTGCCCTGAAAGTAATATACTGAAATACACCGAATCCCGGCGGGTCGAATGCTTCATTTATCCAGTTCAGTAAATAATATAACATAGACTAAATTATTAATTCATAAAATACAAATTTAATGAATTGTCAACTAAATCGGAAATATATTTTTTTTGAAATGCTAAACCTGCACCAACTAAATCAGATGTATCTGATTATTTCCAAACACCGGATGTCCTAATATATTGAATATTAAACAATTTCAGTCCATCTTAGTACCGTTTGCAATAATTCGGTAAGTTCAGCAAGCGGTTCTAAAATTCAGAACAGGTTGGCAATGCACTTTTTAAAAAGTATTACTTTTGCGTTCACAAAGCACAGTTTATTAAAAAGTTTCATTCTAACGTATGAAGAAGCTCGGATTCATAAATTAAATAATTTTTAACGAAAAATAATGAGATTCCTTTTTGCGGATTTTAATGTGTTGATTTTTAAATAACTTATTGTTTTATATATCAGATAATGAATTACTGAAAAGCCGGATGTGGAAAATTTTATCCAGAATAATTAAGAATAAAATGTTAAGTTGTTAGTCAGTTTTAATAACAAATTAAAAATATTAATTGAGTTTTTTTATGTCAGTTGGTAAACAATCTTATTTCAGTTTTGGTTTGATACTTGCGATTGGTCTGATAGTTTCCGCTTATCTGGTATCAGATACTATGCGGGATATTAAAAGCGATAACCAGACAATAACGGTAAAAGGTTATGCAGAAAAAGATATAGTTTCGGATTATGCAATTTGGTATTGCACAGTATCTGCTACAATGCCGGATTTGGTTTCTGCTTATAATAAGCTCGAAAATGATTTTGACAAAGCAAAGCAGTTTATCATAAACAATGGATTTGATGAAAATTCACTTAAAATCGGCAGAGTAAGTTCCAATAAAAATTACGAATGGGTTGATTACAAAAGAACGGATAACGTAATAGGATATACAGTAGATAGAAGTATTTCCATAGAATCTGACGATATAGATAAAATCAGAGAAATATCAATAAATTCAAGTGAATTGATAAAAGAAGGTATAGAATTCCATTCCACCCATCCTCAGTATCTTTATACAAAACTGGATGAGCTGAAAATAGAAATGCTTGCTGCCGCTACAAGAGATGCACGCGAAAGAGCCGAAACTCTTGCAGAAAACAGCGGAAGCAAAGTAGGAAATTTGCAGTCTGCAAGGCAGGGCGTTTTTCAGATTACTTCACAAAATTCAGAAGAAGTATCTGATTATGGAATTTATAACACAGCTTCAATTAATAAAACTATCAAATCAGTAGTAACAATGGAATTTAAAGTAAAATAATTATTAAAAAAATAATTTAATAAAATATATTAGCGGAGATATTATGAAGTTTAGCAGAGTCTTCACCAAAGACGGTGTATCGCCATACGAATTATTCAAATATAAATATACAAAATCGGTATTAAAAAATCCCGACGGTTCTGCCGTTTTCGATATGGAAAATGTAGAAGTGCCTGTTCACTGGTCGCAGATGGCTACCGACATACTTGCACAGAAATATTTCAGAAAAACCGGTGTACCTCAAAAAGATGAAAAAGGCAATATAATAAAAGATAAAGACGGCAACGTGCAAACCGGTTCGGAAAATTCTATAAAGCAGGTGGTTCACAGACTGGCAGGTGCTTGGAAAGACTGGGCTAATCGTTATAATTATTTCGATACGGAAGAAGATGCTAATGTATTTTATGATGAAGTGGCTTATATGCTGCTTAATCAAATGTGCGCCCCCAATTCGCCACAGTGGTTCAATACCGGGCTTCACTATGCCTATGGAATAACAGGCAGCAAACAGGGGCATTATTTCGTAAATCCCGATACCAGCGAAGTGGAAAAATCTCAGGATGCATACAGCCGACCTCAGCCTCATGCGTGCTTTATCCAATCAGTAAAAGATGATTTAATCAATGAAGGCGGTATATTCGACCTCGCTACCCGTGAAGCCAGAATTTTCAAATTTGGCAGCGGTACGGGAAGTAACTTCTCAAATTTGAGAGGAGTAGGCGAAAAATTATCGGGTGGCGGAGTATCATCGGGACTTATGAGCTTCCTGAAAATCTATGACAGAGCTGCCGGTGCTATCAAATCAGGCGGAACTACCCGCAGAGCCGCAAAGATGGTAATTATTGATATTGACCATCCCGATGTGGAAGAATTTATCGAGTGGAAAGCAAAAGAAGAAGATAAAGTAGCCGCACTCGTGGCAGGTTCTAAAGTTAATAAAACTTTTATGCAGGCAATTCTGGAAGAAGCCGTCTCAAACGGTTCAGACAGAAAAGAAAACCCTACACTTAATCTGCTTATACAAAAAGCATTGAACAGAGGAATCCCGCTTAATCACATAATGAGAGTAATTGACCTCGTTAATCAGGGATTCACAAGTCTGACTTTTGATGAATTTGATACTCATTATGAAAGTGAGGCATACGTAACAGTAAGCGGGCAAAATTCCAACAATTCCGTAAGAGTAACCAATGACTTTATGAAAGCAGTGGAAAATGATGAATTATGGGAGCTGAAATACAGAACTGACGAAAGAGAAAGCAAGCAGGTAAGAGCAAGAGATTTATGGGATAAAATCAATCTTTCCGCATGGAAAAGTGCTGACCCCGGATTGCAATACGACAGCACTATTAATGAATGGCACACCTGCCCTAATTCAGGAAGAATCAATGCATCCAATCCGTGCAGCGAATATATGTTCCTCGATGATACTGCCTGTAATCTGGCTTCACTGAATTTAATCAAATTTTATGATGAAGAAACGGGTATTTTCAATGTAGATGAATTTAAGCACGGAGTAAGGCTCTGGACAGTAGTACTGGAAACATCAGTGCTTATGGCGCAATTCCCTTCAAAAGTTATGGCTCAGAAAAGTTTTGATTTTCGTACTTTAGGTCTTGGATACGCTAATCTCGGCACTTTACTAATGGTAAACGGAATACCTTATGACTCCAGCGAAGCTCTTGCTATTACAGGAGCTATTACTTCAATCCTTACAGGGCAGTCCTACGAAACATCTGCCGAAATGGCAAAAGAGCTTGGTGCTTTTCCGAAATTCGATGAAAACAAAGAGCCTATGCTGAAAGTAATGAGAAATCACAGAAGAGCTGCATATAACGTTCCTCCTTCTGAATATGAAGACCTTACTATCAGACCGAAAGGAATTGATACGAGATATGCACCCCCTTATCTGGTAGAATCTGCCAAAGAAGTATGGGATTCTGCTCTGGAAATGGGTGAGAAATACGGCTATCGCAATGCTCAGGTTTCAGTAATTGCTCCTACAGGAACTATCGGACTTGTAATGGATTGCGATACTACCGGCATTGAACCTGATTTTGCTATCGTAAAATACAAAAAATTAGCCGGCGGCGGATATTTCAAAATTGTAAATCAATCAGTAAGAAAAGCCCTTATAAAGCTAAATTATACTGACAGCCAAATAGAAGCAATAGAAAAATATTCAATAGGGCACGGCACTATGCTCGGATGTCCGCATATTAACAAAGAATCGTTAAAAGAAAAAGGATTTACCGAAGAAAAACTACAGGCAATAGAGTCTCAGCTCGAAAATGTATTTGATATTAAATTTGCATTTAATAAATGGTCTCTCGGTGAAGACTTCCTTAAAAAGCTCGGATTTACGGATGAGCAACTCGAAAACCCTTCACTGAACCTTCTGAAAGAGCTTGGATATTCAGAGCAGGAAATTGATGAAGCAAATGATTATATTTGCGGTACGATGATGATTGAGGGCGCCCCTGATTTGAAAGACGAACATCTCCCGATTTTTGATACTGCAAGTAAATGCGGTAAAAAAGGAAAACGGTATATTGCTTATATGGCTCACGTAAATATTATGGCTGCCGCACAACCTTTCATTTCCGGTGCTATATCCAAGACTGTAAATATGCCTGCCGGAGCTACTGTTTCTCAGATTGGTGAGGTTTATACCAAATCATGGAAATTAATGCTCAAGGCTATCGCTATTTACAGAGATGCCTCCAAACTTTCCCAGCCTCTTAGCTCTGCAAATTATGATGACCTTGATGAAATTGTGCAGCTCGGTGATGAAAATACTCTTGATGAAACCAAAGGACCAAAAGAAGTTCAGGAAATAGTAGCCGACAGAGTGAATTACAAACTCGTAAGGCATAAACTTCCGAAAGTAAGACACGGACACATAAGAGAGGCAGTAATCGGAGGACACAAAGTATTTCTGAGAACCGGCGAATATGAAGATGGCAAGCTCGGTGAAATTTTTATTGATATGTACAAAGAAGGCACGGCATACAAAGCATTGCTGAACAGCTTTGCAATACTTGCATCAAAGGCACTGCAGTACGGTATTCCTCTTGAAGAACTTGTTGATTCATTTACTTTTACAAGATTCGAACCTGCCGGACCCGTACAGGGGCATGATGCCATTAAATATGCTACATCTATTCTCGATTATGTATTCCGTTCACTTGGGTATGACTATCTCGGCAGAGAAGATTTCGTACACGTAAAAGCTGTTGATGAAGATACCGATGCCGATTCTCCGATGAATCTTAAGGATTTGTCTCCTGCACAGAAGGTGCTTAATAAGAATCAGCAGAAGAGAAAGGAGGGCAATGGAAATTCTCCGTCATCCCCCAATGTAGTTCAGGCAAAATCCGATAAACCAAAAAATAATACTGTAGCAACTGCCAATGAACCTGAAGCCGTAGGAGTAGAAGCTGTAAAAGATACTCCAAAAACAAACGGGCAATCTGCGCATTTGCAAATAAAAGTAGGCAGCAGCCGTGAAGCAGTATCATTCGGTTATACAGGAGAGCAATGCCCTAATTGCGGCTCTATGCGGGTAAAAAGGAACGGAAGCTGTACCGTCTGCGAAGATTGCGGAAGCACGAGCGGCTGTTCATAATAAGATTGAAAATGAAAACAGATGCTAAAACCTTCCGAAGGCTATGAGCTTTCGGAAGGTTTTATAATTCATAGGTTTCTCTTATCTTAGATATGAATTTTTTTGTACTCAACTTAGTATGTAAATTTTAATAAATATCACACAACTTATTCCGTATATCTAATTATGAGTATTATTAATAAAACAGAATATTTTGAGAAAAAAGTAATGAATAAACGTCCATATTTGAAAGAAGAATGGATAGAATTTGTTATTCAAAATTATGAATCAAAAGAAATGAAAATCGAAAATAATAGAGTTAGATTTTGGGCGTATATAAAAGAACTCGGAAAATATTTGCGGGTTGTTACTTTAAAAAATGAAATTACTGTTCATAACGCTTTTCCGGATAAAACTTATACAGGGAGAAAAATAAAATGAAATTTGAATATTTTGAAAAAACAGATACTTTATACATTGATTTGAAAGATACACCAAGTACTGATTCGCAAGAAATGCCGGGCGGAATAGTTCTTGATTTTGATGAAAAGGGCAATATTACGGGAATAGAAATTGACAATGCAAAAAAGATTGTTAATTTGAATAAATTAGAAACAAAATCATTGCCACTTAAAGATTTATCCTTTGCTTAATTCCTATTACTCGTATTCACAGGATTATTAACTGCACAATTGGAAATAAATTCATATGCAGTTAATCCAGATTTTAATCGTCGGATAAATCTTTGATTTTTCGGGTTGGTGAAGTAGTGGTAATTTCATTAACATCAAAGACCAAGTCTCTCACAAACCTCTTCTTTACTAAGTTCTTCTTTTCTTTTTAATGATTCAATTAATCTCTTTTTATTTTTATCGCTTTTTAGTAAATACTCGGTTTCATCATTACAATTAATTCTGTTCCAGAAATCAATCTGTAAAACAACACCGCTAAT
>CAZIXJ010000022.1:0-1104 GCA_964542835.1 uncultured Hyphomicrobiales bacterium | reverse complement strand
TAGTTGAATTATGCTTATATTTGTATAAGTATAATTGTACAAATTGGAGGTTGTTATGGGAAGACCGAAAAAATCTTTTGATGAAAATTTACTTGAATCAATCAAGAAAGATTTAAGAAGTTTTAAACATTCTGATGTAGTTATCAAATTAAAAGCTATTAATGCTTGCTATGATAACAAAATAGTAGATGTAGCCAAGATATTTGGCATCGGTTATTCAACATTGCAGAAATGGATTAAATCATATCGTGAGCACGGAATTGATGGTATAATCAATAAGCCTAAGGGACACAACCCATCAAAACTCACCACTGATGAAGAGTCTCAAATACTGGAATGGGTAAAGAGTTCTAAAACAAATGACGGAGAATTTGTTCATTGGACTCTATACAAGCTTAAATCGGAAATCTTACGGGTTTTTGGAAAGTCTGTAGGAAAAACCCCATTATGGATACGGTTAAGAAAATTGAACTTATCACCGCGACGCCCCAGACCTGAACACAAGCATTCAGATAAAGAAAAACAAGAGGACTTTAAAAAAAAACACAAGAATTGATAGAAACTATTGAAGACAAATCAAACTTGAAGATAATGTTTTTTGATGAGGGTAGGTTTGGAATGCGAACAACACTAACAAAAGCATGGACAGAAAAAGGGATACCATATACGGTCAAAGTACAACAGGGATATCAGAACTTTTATGTATATTCTTCAGTGTGCCATCATGATGGAAGTGATTTTACATTGCTGATGCCGGAGGTAAATACTCAAATGATGAATATATATTTACACGAGTTAAGCAATGCATTTGAAAATAGCAGAATAATGCTGATAATGGATCAGGCCGGATGGCATAAATCGAAGGATTTAAAGAAATATAAGAACATAGAGATAATATTCTTACCACCATATTCACCGGAGTTAAACCCGATAGAGCGATTATGGAAGTGGATAAAACAGACTAGTATTCATAATCGGATATTTAGCGGAATATCTGAAATGAAAGATGTATTTTGTGCAACATATCAAAAATTAAATGCTGATGATTTGGAAAGAATATGTTCTTGCAGTTATTTATCTGTTGTCAAATAGGAAATTGTATTA
>CAZIXJ010000021.1:4135-14663 GCA_964542835.1 uncultured Hyphomicrobiales bacterium | reverse complement strand
GATAAAATTAAAAAGCCCTTGCAATGCAGGGGCTTTTTTTTTGAAATGTAATAAAAATTGAAAAAAATTATTCCTGCTCTAATATTTTTTGTTTTACTCTTTCTTTTGTGTATTCAATTAGTCCGCCGGCTTCTACTATTGCCATTTTTGCTGCAGGCAACGGAATAGTTTTGAATTCTTTACCTGTAGTTTTGTTAATCACCTTATCCGGTAATATTTCAAGTTCATCTCCGACTTTTGCTTCAATATCAGGACAAATTACTGTTAATAGTCCGAGATTTATTGAGTTCTGAATAAAAATTCGAGCAAAATCTTTTGCAACTAATGTTACGTTATGCCCTTTCAATGTGGAGGCTGCCTGTTCCCTTGAAGAGCCGCATCCAAAGTTTTCACCTGCAAGTATTACCACTTCTTCATCTTTGTTTTTATCATTTAGAAGTTTATTCAATTCATCAATATCAGCAAAAGCATATTCCGGTGTTTCAGTAGGCAGTACTGTTGCCATATATCTTCCCGGATAAATTTCATCGGTAGAAATGTCGTTTCCTAATTCATAAATAATCTTTGGCATATTAATAACCTCCTTTTTGTGGATTAGTGATTACTCCGGTTAAAGCAGAAGCAGCAGCAACCGCTGCAGAAGACAGATATACGCTTGCATTAGGATTACCCATTCTTCCTTTGAAATTACGATTTGTAGTGGATAGAGCCACTTCATCATCACCAAGCGCTCCCTGATGAATTCCAAGGCACGGTCCGCACCCCGGATTCATTACTACTGCACCGGCTTTTGTAAGGTCTTTGATATATCCTTTATCAAGTGCTTCGTTAAATACTTTGTATGATGCAGGGAATACGAGCATTCTCACATTTCTTGCAATTTTTCTTCCTCTCAGAAAATCAGTTGCAGATTTGATATCTTCAATTCTGCCGTTAGTACAGGAACCAATTACAATCTGGTCAACTTTTTGCCCTTCTACTTCTGATACTCCGCAAACGTTATCTACGGTATGAGGTTTTGCAATTTGGGGCTCAAGTTTTGTTACGTCAATTTCAACTATTTTATCATATTTGTAATCTTCATCAGGTTGAATCAAATCAAGCTCTTTTCTTACACTTGCAGTTTCTCTTAAATATTTTACGGTTTCATCATCCGGTGGAACTATACCTGATGTAGCTCCGGCTTCTACACTCATATTGCAGATAGTAAGCCTGCCGGATGTATTCATATTTCTGATAGTGGAACCGTGATATTCAATTACTTTGAAGTTTGCACCTTGTGCCGTAAGTTTTCCTATGAGATTTAATATCAAATCTTTAGGCTGGACAAATTCAGGCATTTCACCTTCAAATACTGCTTTTATAGTAGCAGGTACTTCTACATTAAGCACTGTTCCCAATGCCCATACTGAAGCCATTTCAGTTGCTCCGATACCAAATGAAAACGCTCCCAAAGCTCCGTGAGTGGTAGTATGGCTGTCAGTCCCTACAACTAAAGAGCCGGGTAGTACATAACCGTTTTCAGGCAATACCTGATGGCAAATACCACCTTCATCTCCGCGAATATCGTGAAATTTGGATATCCCCTGTTGATTAACGAATGAACGTATTTTCTTTTGATTGGTAGCGGTTTTACGGCTTTCTGCAGGTACTCTGTGGTCGAATATTATTGCAATATTATAAGGATTCCATACTTTAGCAGTAGCGTTTAATCCTTTGTAAATCTCGTTGAATTGATTAATTACAAGAGCTGCATTTTCGTGGGACATTGCCATATCCACTTTTGGCTCTACAACGTCGCCTACATCAACTATGCCTTTACCGGAAGCTTTAGCCAGAATTTTCTGAACTAATGATTGTGACATTTTTTTCTCCAATTAATTAGATAATTTCATTTTTTTTAAATTTATTTATTTTTTCAGCATCATAGCCTATACTTTTTAATATTTCTTCTGTATGTTCAGATAATTTCGGTGGTGGCGCCTCTGCTTTTGCAGGAGTTTTCTCAAACTTTGCAGTAGCATTAAAGAACTTAATATTGCCGATATCTTCCACAAACATTTCATTGAATGTCTCTCTGTGCTGCACCTGAGGTGCATTTAGAGCTTCATCAAGTTTGAGTATAGCACCGGAAGGCACACCGTTTTTATTGAAAATATCTACCCAGTATTCTGTAGTATTCTCCTGTAAATTTTCATCAAGCAAAGGTTTAAGTTCAAATCTGTTTTTCTTTCTTGTATCTCTCTCTTTGAATCTTGGGTCTTCTTTCAGATGAGCAAGCCCTGTCAAATCAGCCACCATTTCCCATTGCTCCTGCTTGTTCGCAGCGATATTAATATATCCGTCTTTGGTTGTGAATACACCTGAAGGAGCTGCTGTGAAATTCTCATTTCCAAGCAGAGTAGGCTGTTGGTCACCTATCATAAGATTAGCAACTACCCAGCCCATAAGAGGCATTATTGAATCAAGCAGAGCTACATCAATAAATTGTCCTTCTCCTGTTCTTTCTTTGTAGTAAAGTGCAGACATTACGGCAAATGCTGCGTTCAAACCGCCGACAGTATCGCAAAGAGGAAAACCTGCTCTTAGAGGATTGAGTGTTTTATCTCCATTCACAGACATCACACCGCTCAATCCCTGAATTATCTGGTCGTAAGCCGGTTTTTTGGAATCAGGTCCTGTTTGCCCAAATCCTGATATAGCACAATAGATAATTTTATCATTGATTTTTATTAATTCTTTATATCCTATGCCTAATCTATCCATTACGCCGGGACGGAAATTTTCAATTACTACATCAGCAGTTTTCACTAATTCTTTGAAAATTTCTTTTGCTTCATCTTTTTTTAAATTCAGTGTGAGAGATTTTTTGTTTGCATTTTGAGCAATAAAACTCGTTCCCATTAATTTTTGATTGTATTCGGGAACGCAGCCGAGCTTGCGGGCAAGGTCTCCGCCGTTTGGATTTTCAATTTTAATTACTTCCGAACCGAGCCAGGCAAGATGGAGAGATGCAAAAGGACCAGAGAGTACATTAGTCAAATCCAGTACTCTTATTCCTTCAAGTAGTTTCATAAATTAACCTCAAAATTATTATTTTCAATATTTGATTTTGCCGGCTTTATATACATAGCCCTGCAATTTTTTTTTAAGGAATTTTTCAGCTTCAATGGTTACTTCAATTATTTTATCTATGTTAATTTCAGTATCTCTTTTTCGGGATAATCCGTGTATAAAATCTTCAGTACAAACATTGCCTGCAGCCTGTTTTGTAAACGGGCATCCGCCGAGACCACCGAATGCAGTTTCAATTATATCAGTTCCATTTTGTATTCCTGCATAGCAGTTGGCTATTCCGAGGCCATAAGTATTATGTATGTGCAAAGCTATTTTTGTTCCCGGAAACTCTCTTTTAATGAATGATGTCATTTCGGCAACCTGCTCTGGATAAGCATGTCCGGCAGTATCGGCAAGGCTGATATTTTTTAGTCCGTTACTTACGTATTCCCGGATAATTGCATAAACATTTTCCTTTTGAATTTTCCCTTCAAAACCGCATCCAAAAGCACTTTGCACTGATACCTGTACTTCTTTTTTCATTTTTTTCAAATCAAGTGCAATATCAATTATTCTTTTCAATGCTTCTTCAGTAGTCATACCTGTATTTTTTTTGCTGTGGGTTCTGCTGGCAGAAACTCCGAGACAGTATAGTTCTACTCCGCAGTCGAGTGCTCTTTCTGCACCTCTTTCATTTAATATCAGTCCTGAGAGCAAAGATTCGTGTTCAATTTCTTTGAAATAATTAAAAAGTTTGTCGGTATCTGCCATTTGAGGTACTTTTACAGGGTGAACGAATGAACCGAGCTGAATTATCGGTAATTTTGCATCAATAAGCATTTGTGCCCATTTTAATTTAATATCAAACGGAACTGTTTCTTTTTCCATTTGAAGACCATCTCTGAGACCAACTTCATGAATTTTAAAATCTAACATTGGTTTACTCCGAAAAATGCTAATATATGATTACGTTCTAATCTTAATTTACTGAATTATAAATTAAGAATTTAACTCTTTTATTTCCGTAACATATCAATGTATGAATTTAATTAAAAATTTTGTAAAATCAAACTAAATTAAATATTTATGTGGAATTTTTTTCATAAATTTTATTCTTTATTCTAATAAAGTGTATTCTATTCTATTCTATTCTATTCTATTCAATTTAATAAATAATTTTTAAGTGAAATCTATAATAAAATTGATTTTTTTCGTTTAATATTTATTATTAAATTAATTAATTCAAAAATCATAAGAAGAGTAAATAAAATGGTTGATATTAAAGAATTAAACGAAAGAATTGAGCAGGAAAGTTCCTTTGTGGAAATTCTGACTATGGAAATCGGAAAAGCAATAGTAGGGCAGAAATATATGGTAGAAAGGCTTTTGATAGGATTGCTTTCCAATGGTCATATTTTACTTGAAGGTGTTCCGGGGCTTGCAAAAACTCTTGCTATCAACACCTTGTCAGGCGCAATAAATGCAAAGTTTTCGAGAATTCAGTTTACACCTGACTTATTGCCGGCAGATCTTACCGGTACTTTAATATATAATCAGAGAAAAGAAGAATTTACTGTTCGAAAAGGTCCGATATTTGCAAATTTTGTGCTTGCAGATGAAATAAACCGCGCCCCTGCCAAAGTACAAAGCGCACTCTTAGAGGCTATGCAGGAGCGTCAGATTACAATAGGTGACAGTTCTTATCAGCTTATCGAGCCTTTTCTTGTAATGGCTACTGAAAACCCAATTGAGCAGGAAGGTACTTACCCTTTGCCTGAAGCTCAGGTGGACAGATTTATGCTGAAATTATTAATTGATTATCCAAAAAGAGATGAAGAAAAATTGATTTTAAG
Source organism: uncultured Hyphomicrobiales bacterium (assembly GCA_964542835.1). Taxonomy (GTDB): domain Bacteria; phylum Bacteroidota; class Ignavibacteria; order Kapaibacteriales; family UBA2268; genus CAZIXJ01. The sequence goes on along the minus strand of CAZIXJ010000021.1, from coordinate 9,753 downwards.
ACAAAATATAGCAAAAGAAAAAATTAAAATTCAGCCCGTAGTTCAGCCCGAGCAGATTTTAAGTGCAAGGGAAGTAGTAAAAGATGTTTATATGGATGAAAAAATTGAGCAATACATAATTGATATTATTTTTGCTACCCGGTTCCCCGGAGAATATAATCTGGAAAAATTATCTCAGTTGATTGATTTTGGTGCTTCACCGCGAGGAAGTATCAATCTCGCTATAGCATCCAAAGCTTATGCATTTATAAAAAGAAGAGGATACGTAATTCCCGAGGATGTAAGGGCGGTATGCCATGATGTATTGAGGCACAGAATTGGTGTTACCTATGAAGCCGAAGCTGAAAATATTACTTCTGAAGATATTATAAATGAAATTTTAAATAATGTAGAAGTGCCATAAACCGGTTAATATTTATCTGTTTTCCTTTTAATTTTTACATTTTGCAATAATTTTTTTAAAATTTCCTGGTACTCAAGGATGTAAAAGTAACGATTTGAAAGGAGGTAATTATTTATAAGCAGATTTACAAGGGAATCCGGAATCTGCTCAAGGTTCTCATTAATTAATGATGAATTTCCCTTTATATATTAAATTTTCAATTCAATAATAATGCACTTTATTTCCTCCTAAAAAATATTCTTTCACTCTCAAAGTCTTATCTTATCGTTATATTTGGGGATAAGTTGAATTTGGATTTAGTATTTTTTAAATGGAACATAATCACACATTACAGGATAAAGTAGCAAACCTGCCCACAAAGGCGGGAGTTTATCAGTATAAGAATAAAAACGGTACTATTATCTATGTGGGTAAAGCAAAGAACTTAAGAAGCCGCGTGAGGTCGTACTTTCAGGTTAATCGTCCCGTTGATGCCAAAACCAAAGCAATGGTCGGGCATATCACCGATGTAGAGGTTATCCTCGTTGACTCCGAAGCTGAAGCTCTAATCCTTGAAGATACGCTCATCAAAAAGCACAAACCCAAATATAATATTCTGCTGAAAGATGATAAAACCTATCCTTATGTGCGTGTAACCAACGAACCTTATCCTAAAATTTTCGTTACCAGGACGGTTGTAAAAGACGGCTCAAAATATTTTGGACCATTTACTGAGATACGCAATCTGCGAAATCTGATGCACACCATAAGAAGTATTTTCCTGATTAGGAGCTGTAATTTTAATATCAATGAAGAATCCATTAAGCAAAAAAAGCATAAAGTTTGTCTGGATTACCACATTAAGAAGTGTGAAGGTCCCTGCGAAGGTCTGGTAACTGAAGCACACTACGGAAATAATGTAAAAATGGCTATGCAAATCCTTGCCGGCAGGTCAGATGAGGTTCGCAAACAGCTTACTGCTCAAATGAATGAATTAGCCGAAAATCTGAAGTTCGAAGAAGCAAATGTAATCAAAGAAAGACTGCTCACTCTGAAAAATTATACCGAAAAACAAAAAATCGTATCTACTGAAAATACTGACCGTGATGTGTTCGGAATACATAAAATTGATGATAATGCTGCCGTGCTTGTGCTGAAAATCAGAGAAGGCAAACTAACAGGTAAACGCCACTATATTGTAAAAAATGCAGATATTCAGCCGGATGAAAAAATTCTCCAGAGGGCTATCGAAAAATGGTATATGGAAAGTGATTTTATACCAAAAGAGATATATTTGCCATACGAACCTGAAGATTTGGAATATATTACTGATTGGCTGAATAAGCAGGCTGAAAAAAGCATAAGGATTATTATACCGAAAATCGGTGATAAACGCAAACTCGTGGAAATGGCTGAAACAAATGCCAAATTCATATTAATGGAATATAACATAGCACAGGAGAAACGAGACCAAGTAGTACCTCGCCCCGTAATTTCACTTCAAAGAGATTTGAGATTGAAACATCCTCCCCGCCGTATCGAATGTTTTGATAATTCGCATATGCAGGGAACTGATTTAGTTTCTTCTATGGTTGTGTTTATAGATGGCAAACCTAAAAAATCAGAGTATCGTAAATATAAAAATCGAACCGTGGATAAAAATGATGATTTTGCGGCGATGCGTGAAGTGATTGAACGGCGTTACAAACGAGTGAAAGAAGAAGTGGAGAAGGGCAACAAGGATTACGAATATCCCGATTTAATCATAGTAGATGGTGGCAAAGGGCAGTTATCTTCTGCATATATGATACTTAAAGAGCTGGGGTTAGATGAAAAAATTCATATTATCGGGCTTGCCAAAAGGCTGGAAGAAGTTTTCTTTCCGATGCAGTCCGGCTCTACGATACTTCCGCGAACTTCATCAAGCCTTAGACTTATTCAACATTTGAGGGACGAAGCACACAGATTTGCCATTACTTTCCACCGTTCATTGCGGGACAAACGCACTCTCCAAACAGAACTTACCCAAATAGAAGGCATAGGCGAAAAAACCGCACAAAAGCTCCTAATAGAATTCGGCTCCGTAGAAAACGTAAAAAAAGTCTCTCAGGAAGCACTGCTGAATGTTTTGAATAAAACTCAGGTGCAGAAGGTGGTGGAGTGGAGAGATTAATTGAAAACTCCCTGCCCTTGAAGATTTGGGCAGGGAATATATTTATTCGCAAAATGAACTACAAGGAATTGGTTGTCCTGTTTCAAAATCAATAAAATCACCTTCCAAACTGCAATCTGAACCATCAACAGGCACATTGTATTTTGACTCAATACTTGTAGAACCTCTGCCTAAATTATCCCAATGACATACTTCATAAACTGTTTTACAACAGAGAGAGCCACATGACTGCCAATGTGTTTTGTAATAGAAATATACAGTCTGACCATCAATTTGTTCTGAAGATATTGGAGGAGTACCTTCAAATCCTGTATCACAAATCATTTGGTCAGGATTTACCTGTATCTTGCATTTTGTTTGTACTTTACATCCCTTTTCATTATAAAAAGCAACTTTTGCAGGTGGGAAACCCTGATCACATCTTGCTGCATCATCAGCTAATACTCTGGCTAATCTCTGAATTATCATATGTTGTGCTGTAATATCAGATAAAAATGCATAATTGCCATTTTTCGTTAATGACGAATAATCAATTATTATATCTCTTACACCATTACAAATTCTTGATTTGTATTGAATTGAAAAGCCATCTTCGTGCCCGTACATATCTTCATTATATGAAAATGTAACCCAATCACTAAATGGAGGACAACCAACGTCTGCCGGTGGACAATCCTGTGAAAAAAGTCTTAGAAATGAAATAAATATCAAAATTAAAATTATTTTTTTCATAATATCACCTATTTATTATACATGATTTTTCTTGTGGTTAAAATATTGTCAGATTGGATAACAACCAAATAAACGCCGGAATTTAAATTCTGAGGAAATTGAATATTAATAGAATTTTCATGATTGAATTCATTTGAAAATATCAATTTTCCATTGGTATCATAAAATTTTACTGACTCTATCAAGTTGTTTTTACTTAAAATATGTAGTTGCTGATTTCCAACTACAGGATTTGGATATAAATTGAAATCATCTGCCATATCAATCATTACACTTGTCTCAACAGGAGTATATTTCAGCAATCCAAAATTAAACATAAAGTAAAGATTCCCTTCTTCATCTTGTTCTATATGCTTAAAACTAGTTTTTATCGGATTACCATCTTTTAATTTATTTAATCTATCTGTAACTGATGAATCAGGTATTGTAGCTTTGCTTTTGTAAAAAACAGACTTTTCAAGTATTAAGCTCCAGTCTGCATTTACGACCTGCTGTTTTGGAGTAACAATTAGTAAATTAGGATCCGAAGCAGTACACCAGTAATTTCCGTCATCATCTATCACAATATCATACAAATTCTCATATGCACCGATATTATAATTATACGGCAACCCCATTGTAGTATCATAGACAAAGAATTCACCTTTACTATTCATTTCACTCAGCCCTGCTCCATAATGTTCATATATCTCCAATGAATCATTTGATAAATAGATATCATGGGTGCCTATTACAATATCATCTTGGTTGTTTAATTCCATAAAATTAACAGCTTTTGTCCATTCCGAATAGTCTGATACTATTAGGGGATAACCTGAGTATTCTTCTCCGTCGTAAAATATTATATTATTTGAATCCAAAACAGGATGATTGAATGTATCCTCATTTCCAAAAAGGTTTTTCGGAAATATAATGTAATCATCTTTTTCTATAAATATAGTACCTGTATTAGACATAACAAACTCTCCAAGCCTGCCTTGTAATAATATCTCAAAATTATTATTAGAGTATTTATAAAATAATGAATTGCTCGGATATTTTGTATTTGCAAATCCATAAATTTCATTATTATTTGTAACTATAAAATTATTCAAATCAATTTGACCAAATTTGGTATCTTCAAAATTGTGAATTTGCCATTGATTATTAAGAAATTGATATAATCCATTTTTTCCGCTTAGCCAAATTTCATTCTTGTTGAATTCTATTTTAGACGGGTAACCGACTTCAAATTCATCAATACCGACTGAAGTATTTTCATTGTTAATTAAATTAATACTCTTTACACCATCAAATTGAGATAAAAACAACTGACTATTCTGAAATTGCCTGTGGACAATATAAATACTTCCATTATGATATTTCATATCACTTACAGAATTATTAATATCAAGAGCTACATCACTTATTTCAAAACAAAACAGATTTGAACTGAATATTATTATTAATATAAAAACTTTTTTTAACATGATATTTCTCCTTTATTATTGACACCCGCTATTGCATGGTATTATTTGTTGAGTAGTTCCATCGATAAAATTGCCTTCATCAGTGCAATCAGTACCATTATAAGGAATACTATATACATTTTGTACTATAGCTCTTCTCTCACCGTGAGTATTATTTTCAGTCGTACATACTTCATAAATTTTTACACAACAAACTGTACCACAACTTTGTGAACTTTCATGGATCACCCATTTATTCGAATTCGGGTCTTCAACAATTGGTGTAGGTCCACTATATCCTATATCACAATTATAGTCATCGTTTACAACCATTAAACTACATTTAGCAGTTACTGTACATTCAAAAACATTATAAACCCTTATTTCTATTGGTGCTTGTGGTGTACCACACAGAGGAGCATTGTTCTTTGCAATGTCCTCTACTAATTTCAAAGTAAATAATTCAACTCTGGATTCATGAGGCATATAAGCATAATCATTCATATGAATACTTGCTGTATCAATTAGAATGTCATAATTACCATTATTATTACGTATAGCATAATCTCCAAAAGCATAAATATCCATTGGTCCTTCTTCCCAAAAAAAATCTTCATCAACAAATTCATATGAAGGATCTTCCGGACATTCTGTTTGAGCAATGCTAAAAATCGGAAACATAAAAATCAAAAACAATAATATTTTCATTATTATAACTCCATTTTTTATTCAAAATACAAATCACATTTCCCAACACCTAATCCTTTTTCACTATTGCCGGAGCGGATTTATTTCATCTCCGGTTTTCCTTTCAGGCAATCATAGGCAGAGTCTCCTATGCTCGTGAGAAATTGGGATATATGTGAAAGAACGGATTAATGTT
>CAZIXJ010000021.1:0-4125 GCA_964542835.1 uncultured Hyphomicrobiales bacterium | reverse complement strand
GATCTTATGTCGAATTATTACAATATCCGAAAGTGTGTTCAGTCCGCCCAGTACCCAGTACCCAGTACCCAGTACCCAGTACCCACTAAAACTCTTATGTTGTAATAATCTGTCCATTTTTTAAACCGTTAATAAAAACATCTATTTCAAACATAAAAAAAAGATTTTAATTATGCAAGTGTTTTTAATTAATATTTTTAATAAATTCAAAACCGAATATTAAAACATAAAAATAGAAATTTCGTTTTTAATTATAATGTTTTTAAATATAGTGAAATAGAGATGATTACTTTTAAAATTGAAAAAGACGGGAAAGAATTTCATGCTTGGTCTCCTGAGCTGCCCGGATGCCATACTCACGGACAAACAGTTTCCGAAGCAATGGCAAATCTTAAAGATGCCGTTCAGCTATACCTTGAAGTCGTTATGGAAGAAGAAATTGCAAATCAAACATTAGAGTTTGTCGAGTGAAACCAAAAGAATTAATCAAGAAATTAAATGGAAATGGTTTTGTGTTTATCAGGCAATCAGGTTCGCATGCTATTTACAAAAACCATAATTTGAAGAAAATGGTCGTAGTGCCGATACATAATAAAGACATTCCAACCGGCACACTAAACTCAATTCTCAAAGATGCCGGTTTGAAGTAAGTTAAAAAAAAAGCCTCGCAGGAAGCCCTGCTGATTGCGATTAACAAAACTCAGGTGCAGAAGGTGGTGGAGTGGAGAGAAGAATAAAACATAAAAATCCTAAATACGTTCCTATTTTTAGTATTTGATATGTTTTAGTATATTTATAATATGGATTTAAAAGATAAAATTGAATATTGGATTGAGTTGTCTGATTACGATGTTGGAGTAGCAAATTCTTTATATGAAAGCAAAAAGAATTTGTATGTAGGTTATTTTTGTCATTTGTTTATTGAAAAAATTCTGAAATCATATTTTATTTTCATAAAAAACGATGAACCACCATATACTCACAGCCTAATAAAATCAGCACATCTTTCAGGGCTTATTTCATTATTGAGCAAAGAACAATTATCACTTTTAAATGAATTGATGCCATTGAATATCGAAGGGCGTTATCCGAGTGATAAAAAGGCATTATCTGAGTATCTTACTATGGAAAAATCTAATGAAATTTTAACAAAATCAAAGGAATTGCGAGAATGGATAAAGAACTTAATAAAATATTAAAACAATTTGTAATTAAATCAACCAAAGAAATTAATCCTAAAGAGATATATTTATTTGGCTCTTATGCTAAAGGTTCACATATCAAAGATTCTGATATTGATATTGCAGTTATTTATGAAAATTTGTTGCCTAATCATTTTGAAAATTACACAAAACTCTATTCAATTGCTTCAGAAACAGACTTCCGCCTTGAACCTGTTTATTTGGCAGAATCAAACGACAAAGCCGGATTCATAGACCAAATAAAAAGTTATGGAATTAAGTTATATCCTTAATTTAAAGCCATTTCCAGTCCTTCTTTTTTGGCTATTTGTATAATTGGTGAAATATCATCAGACAAAAATCGCTTAAGCCCGATTGTATAAGGCTCTATCATAAAATTTGAGTCTTCGGTTAATTTCCATATAGTACCAAGATATTTATCTCTGTCATCATCAAATTCCGGTGCAACCAAGAGCAAATCAATGTCGCTGTTTTCGTTAGCAGTACCTCTTGCATAGCTGCCATATAATATAACTTTGGTTAGGTTAATATTTTCCGCTTTCAGGCTATCAATATAGTTTTTGATAATATTTAAAGTTTTTTCATCAGGCATAGAAGCACCAATTTTATAAAAGTCAATACTCTATATAGACAAATAAATAAAAAAAATATTATTGAATTCTACTTGACAAGTAAATGAAATAAGCTCCAAAAGCTCCTCATAGAATTCGGCTCCGTAGAAAACGTAAAAAAAGCCTCTCAGAAAGCCCTGCTGAATGTACTGAATAAAACTCAGGTGCAGAAAGTGATGGAGTGGAGGGAGGGGAGTAAAAAGTAAGGGTTTTGTTTTATTTTCATAATGAACGCATCTTTTCATCGTAATAATAGACAAATTCATCGAGTTGATTCAAATCAATATTTTCAAATTGCTCTTTATATATTATAACTTTGCTTTTCTTATCTGTAAACTCAAGGTACCTGATATTAGCAATTTTTTTAAATCTTATGTTCATTTCTTTCAATTCAAAGATTTTTTGATTAAAAGTAGTTTTGTAAATTAATAATTTATTGTCCAAGATTAACATTGGTCTTCGGACTACGATATTGATAATATTAAAAACTAAATACACTAGTAAAATTATTGCAAAAATCAAATACAAAATATCAAATAAAGAAAAAGTCTTAAAGTTAATATTAGGTATTAAACTTCCCAAAAGAATAGAAACAATTATCAAAGCTGCATAATTTGGTTTTAAATATATTTTTTTCATTAACTTTCTCATATTATAAAAATAAAGGAACACTTTTAAAAGTGTTCCTCAAGTATTTTAGTCGAATAGTGTTACAAGATTATTTCTCCACAATGCATAACTGTATTCAGCTATTCTAATAGAGTTTTTAAGAGCAGATATTTCTTCATCATTAGTCAGACTAAGAGAATCAACATTATTATAGTATGTCTGAATATTTTGAAGACCAAGGTTGAAATTTTGTATTTGGGAAATATCATGAATCATGTTTGACAAGTGCGTACTAGAAACAGTAGAATATTCGAAATTAGTTAACAAAGTATCAATGCCATCTAAATCAGATATTCCTTCTAAATCACTGCAAATGTTTTCAAATCCTGAATAAGGAAAATATACAGTAACAGAATCCCACCCTCGGTTACTTAAATAATTTGTAGCAATTGTATAAAAAATCTGTCTATCAAGATCTGTATCACCAGTAAAAAGCGGATTTTCCCAAGTAAGTAATAAAATATCATTATGAATAGAACCTAAGGAATCTAAATTATCATTGTCATACGGTGTATCGCCATCACTAAGAGGGCCTGGCTTTATTACACCTTCTTCTGATAATCTTTTTCCCATTTCATATGATGCGTAACTACCTCCTATAGCTGTGCCAACTACTGCACCAAATTTAGCTCCTAACGGTCCTGCAATAAGTCCTAACCATCCACCAGTTTTAAAACCAGCATAAGCACCGCAAGCATCAGCACCCAATGTTTTTCCTAATGTACCTGCATTTTCAAGATTTTCTTGAATCCCATTTTCAAACACATCTCTTTCTTCAATTTCATTATTAACAGATTGTGTGCAAGAAGTAAAAACAATAGATAATGCTATTATAAAGACTATCAAAACTCTAAACATTTCTTTTTCTCATTTTAAAAATTAATAAAAATTGATTTATTTACACACACACTTTCCTTCACTATACGCCCTTTTATCTTGCCTCCCAAGCGGTTATTGATTCTCAGGAGTTGATAATATCACACAATCATAGGCAGAGTCTCCTATGCTCGTGAGTATAAATAATTCTATAATTTGAAAAAGAGTTAGCATATTGAATAATTCCGGATAAATAAATTAAATGAGAAAAGTAAAATAATGAAAATAATTTTGCAATAAAACTTATATTGAGTAGTCTGCCAGTACCCAGTACCCAGTACCCCTATCTTACCAACAATATGATTTTTCTTAAAATTCATCATTTTTTCAAAATGTTTTTAAAATTTATATTATAATCACAAATGCAAATTAATTAATCAAATTGTAATAAGCAAGAATAATATTTTAATTTATTAAAATATTATTGAAGAAAACCTAAAAAAAATGCCTCTCGGGAAGCACTTCTGAATGTACTAAATCTGAAGCAGGTGCAGAAGGTGGTGGAGTGGAGAGAAGAATAATGAATGCATAAATAAAAAGTATTTGTATAATAATAGATTAGATAACATCTTTTTTTACTATTATTTTTCTCATAAGTAAAACTTTATTATATTTGCATTATGTTTTACTTATAGAAAAAACTTTATAATAGAATAATTGAATGCCTTCTGCCGTTTATTTAACATAAAACCGCCCAAAAGCTCCTATTAGAATTCGGCTCCGTAGAAAACGTAAAAAAAAGCATGCTTGAAATCCTGCGCTAAACA
>CAZIXJ010000020.1:1457-14990 GCA_964542835.1 uncultured Hyphomicrobiales bacterium | reverse complement strand
TAAAAATAATAAATATAATTTTTATCGTCATAGATTTTTTATAAAAAAACAAAAATAAATAAAACTTTTACAATCAAACACTTAAAAATTATTAATATTTTAAGGTTGTAAAATAAAAAAAAATGCAAAAAATTATAAAAAATAAAAAAAAACTTGTTTGCAATTTACTACTAAATGTTGTAAATTCGTAATTCGTAATAGTAGTATTAGGTGAAGCAGAAAGTTTATTTTTCTGTTTATTGTGGCATAGAATTTGCAAAGCTACTATGTGAAAAAGAATGTTGTTTGACAAAAGAAATATAATTGATTGTTATTTATAAAAGGAGTATTGTAATGAAAAAATGGCTTAAGTACTCAATACTATTAAGTATTTTAGTGCCGTTATTTATGACAGAGCTGTCAGCTCAGGAATATAAACTCCAAAAGTTTGTATTTGGAAGCGGCGGTATGGTGGGAGCTGTTCCTCTACAGGGAACTACACCATCAGAAGGGATGGAGCTTTCCGGAATGACCGGGCAGGCTGCAATAGAAAAGCGGGATGCAAGAAGCATTTTGCATGGAGAGTCCTATGATTTGTATCAGGGATTCTGGACACCACAAAGGCTTAATTTAACAAGCGTTAATTCAAGCAACGATAACAATTCAGAAGTTGTAAAAAACTTTCCGAATCCATTTTCCAATTCTACTACAATACAGTATGATTTGGAAGCATCATCATATGTAACTCTAAAGATATATGATATGGTAGGAAATGAAATAATAAAACTTTATGAAGGCTTTCAGTCAGCCGGTACGCATTCTTTTCCATGGAATGCAAAGAATAAAAGCGGAATGGATGTAGGCTCAGGTTCATATCTGTATGAACTTTCTGTAAAACCTGCTTCAAATGCAGGTACAAGCCCGTTTAAGCCTTTTAAGGTTAGAAAAGTAATGGTAATAGTTAAATAAATAATTTTTGTATAATCACATTAGGAGAAAATTGTAATGAAGAAATTACTTCTTCTCTCATTAGTTGTCTTATCTGTAATTATTGCTCCAATGGGCAATCTATTCGCAGATGGCGCTAAAACGATAAGCTTTCAGGGTGTTCTTCTTGATAGCGAAGGTAATCCGTTAAATGACGTATTGCCGGTAAGATTTGAGCTTTATGACGCTCAGTATGGCGGAAATCAGCTTTGGGGCGAAACTCAGAGTGTAGAATTCGAAGACGGATATTTTAACGTATATCTTGGTACTGAAAATCCTTTGGATCTTCAGTTCGAATCTGAATATTATCTTCAGATTACAGTAGCAGACGGTACACCGTATGACAGAACTCCTCTTTCATATTCTCCGTATGCTTTCAGTTCAGAAACTGCAAAATTAGCTGATTTGGCTCAGGATATTCCTGACGGCTCAGTTACTCTTGCAAAACTGGCTGACGAAGTAAAAATTATCACAGGTGATGTGGAAGGTACACTTCCGGAACTATATCTTGCTGAAGGTGCAGTAAAACGTAATATTCAGGAAGGTGATATTGAAGGCTGGATGCTTTCCAAAAATATTTCAGTTCCTCCAAGTGGAGCTGCTGCAGGTGATTTGACAGGTACTTATCCTGATCCGAAAATTGCTGACGAAGCGGTTACTACAAGAACTATCGAAACCGGGGCAATTACGTGGTCAAAATTACAGTCACCATTGAACACTTCTCCGGGAACTATCCTTGGATGGGATGGCACAAAATGGGTAGAAACTGATGTACCTACTTGGGAACAAGGCAGAGTAAAAGACATTATTTCAGGCAGAGGTCTTTATACTGAAGATGATGGTAACGGATTCCTTAATGTTGGCATTGCTGATGACGGTATCGTTTCTTCTATGATTCTTGACGGTGAAGTAATGACAGATGATATTGCTGATATGGCTGTAACCAATGCAAAATTGGCTGCTGATGCAGTAACTTCTGACAAAATATTAGATGGCGAAGTAATGACAGATGATATTGCTGATATGAATGTAACCAATGCAAAATTGGCTGCTGATGCAGTAACTTCTGACAAAATATTAGACGGCGAAGTAATGACTGATGACATTGCTGACCTGAACGTAACTAATGCTAAAATTGCAACTGATGCGATTACTACTGACAAAATCATGGACGGTGAAGTAATGAACGAAGACCTTGCAGACGGTGCAGTTGATTTGACTAAATTAGCTGACGGTACTGAATTAGGACAGGTGATTTACTGGGACGGAACAGAGTGGAGATATAACGAAGGTACTCCTCACAGAAGCCATGTATTAAAATGGGACTTTAACGTTGACTCTACTTCAATGGAAATGCAGTGGGCTCAGGATGCGATGTCTATACCTTTCTATTATGACGGTATAAGCGAAGATGAAAATGAAGAAGAAGCCACTATGATAACTCTTGAAAAAAATTACGGCAATCCAACTGCTGATGACAATGTACTTGAGTTAATAGTAAATCATGAAGATGCAAATTCCGCTCTTGTAGCTGCAGGCAGCGGTATTGATTCACCTAATTCTACTAATCACGAAGTGGCTACAATTTACGGAGAATCTGACTTAGGTTATAAAGGTGGAGTAATGGGCGTATTTGCTGATGTTACTTCTCTTGACCTTAACGACCCTGATGCAGCTTCTGTTGCCGGACTTTTTGTTCATGAAACAAATGGTCTTGATAACGGTTATAAATCAGGTGCTGTTGCAGGTTATACTTTTGTAGAAGAAGCTTCTGCAGGTACTCACCACACAGGTTTGTTCGGTGAAGTTGAAATCGCTAATGGCGGCGGACATGCAAAAGGTGTGATTGGACAGGCATGGTCTGATGCTGCTGACGTAAACGTTGGTGTACTTGGTACTTCAAAAGATGCTCAGAATGTATCTTTAGGTATTGCCGGTGTTTCTTCAGCTGAGTGGGACTTGTTTGATGATTTATTTGCTCCAGGTGCTGATTATGAAGATGTTAATTCAGTAGGTGTATTTGCTTATAATGGCAATACTACTTCAGATGATTTAGGCTTACTTGCTTTAACTGAAGGTGAAGCTCCTGCTGCAGGTTTTGTCTCTGAAGACGCTCCTGCAATCGAAGCAATGAATTTCAGTGAAGATGATGCTACTATCGAAGCAATGAACATTATGGGACCTGCTTTGATGTTAGCAGGTGATGTAGAAAATGAAGAATATGTCGCATATATTGAAAATATGAACGCTGACGGCAGAGGTATGCTTATCGAGTCAACTTCTCCAACAGCATTCCCTTATAACTGGCCGGGCGATCCGACTGACGCTGATGATGCGACGTTAGTTGTTAGAAATAATGACGGAAGTGCTAATAGAATCGCAATCAAAACTTACGGAGATATCGTTGCCAACTCTTCTATTTATGGTTCTATGTTTGTTGCCAATGATTCAATAGTAATTGGTGAGCCGGGCAATCAGGTTGTAATTAAAGCTCCTGAAAATCCGGGCGACCCGTTACAGTTTGATGGTGATGTAGATGTTACAGGTACTCTTACAGTAGATGAAGATATTATAGCTGACGGTATGGTAATGGCTCCTACAGGAGACTTTGAAATACTTAACGTTTCAGATGCTATAAATGCTTCTACTGCAACTGCTGATTTTGGAACTACTACAACTGATGAACTAACAGCAAACGGATTCTTTACAGCAAATCAGGGAGCTCTTATTGACAATGGATTAGTTGTTGATGAAGTTCAGGTAAATGGTGATTTGACTGCTGAAGACGGTTACTTCTCAGGTGATTTTGCTGCTGACGGTATGACAGAATTAGTTGACCTTGGTGGAGGAAGTTATTTATTTTCTGCTTCTGATAATTATGATGGAATGGGCAACCCAGGCGTTGCTGTAGATGGTGATATTGCAACTACAGGTAATGTGATTAATCCAATGCCACCGACTGCTCCATTACATTTAACTAATAAAGCTTATGTAGATGCTGCTGACGATGCTTTAGCAGCTGACATTGATGACCTTCAGGATGAGCTTGATAATACACAAGCCGGAGCCGGACTTGATGCAGATGGAAATTATGTAGCAAACGGTTCAGCAAATTATATATCAGGCGCAACAACTCTTGCCAATGCTGATGATTTATTAGATGCAGCTTTAAAAGCAGAAGAAGATGCAAGAATTGCTGAGGATATCGTAATCAATACCAGAATAGATGATATTCTTGATGTAGGTGCTACTTTTGACGGTACTTATGATTTGAGTGGCGTTATGAATGTATCAGGTACATTACAGCCTGATGGCGGTACTGTTCTTGCAAATGCTTATGATCCTAATGCTGATATTGCAGCAAATAATGCAGAATTCGACGGTGACCTTTATGTAGAAGGTGAAGCCGGTATCCTTGATGATGGTTTGGGCGGATATGTATTTACAGTTGTTGATGATGCAGGTGCCGGTACTCCGGGCGCTGTATTAATGGGTGATTATGTATTAGTTGGTAATAGTCTTGTATCCGGTGATGTTGAGCATTTCGGAGATTATAACCTTATTACTGATGATTTAAACGTTGATTTCGGTAATATCAATGTTGGTATGGGTGATATTAATGTTGATATGGGTAATGTGGTAAATCCAATTGCTCCTACATCAGATGATCACTTAACAAATAAATTATATGTAGATGATGCAGATGATGCAATTAATGCAAGAATAGATGATATTCTTGATAATGGCGCTGACCTTGATGGTACTTATACAGTAAACGGTCTATTGCAGCCGGGTGCTACAGGTACGGTAAGAGCTAATGATTATGAAGCTACTGCTGATCTTGAAGCCAATGATATTATTGGTGTAACTGGTGAATTTGATGAAATTACTGTTTCTGATAAAGCATATATCGGTGGAGATGCAAGTGGTGCTTTAATTACAGTTGATGCGACTGCTAATTCTACAATTTTAGAAGGTATGGTTTCTTCACTGGATCACATATCAGTGCTTGCAGCAACCAGCCCATCGTTGCCAGTGCATCTAACTCCAAAATCTTATGTAGATGCAGCAGACCAAGTGCTTCAAGATAACATAGATGCTGAAGAAACTGCCAGAATAGCTGCAGACGATGCGCTACAGACAGAACTTGATGACACTCAGGACGGAGCCGGACTTGATGCAGATGGTGGATATACAGCAGATGGTACTGCAAATTATATTGATGATGCTACTTCATTATTTAATGCTGATATTCAGTTAGATACAGAAGTAAAAGCTTTGGCAGATGCATTAGATAGTTTTAACGCAACTGCTCCTATCACTTATGACGCAGGTACTTATACTATCGGAATGGATTATGACGGTTCTACATTAGACCTTAATGGTACTGATGAACTTTACGTTCCTGCTGACGGTATCACTGCTACTGAAATAGCTGAAGATGCAGTTGGAAACTCAGAATTAGCTGATGATGCAGTAGAATCTGCAAATATAAAAGACGGCGAAGTAATGACTGATGATATTGCTGACCTTAATGTAACTACAGGTAAATTAGCTGCAGATGCAGTAGATAACAGCAAACTTGCTGACGATGCAGTCCAGACAGAAAACATCGTTGATTTGAATGTAACCACAGGCAAATTGGCAGCAGATGCAGTAGATAACAGCAAACTTGCTGACGATGCAGTCCAGACAGAAAACATCGTTGATGGTGATGTTACTAATGCTAAACTTGCAAATTCATCCCTTGATGTAATAGCTGGAAATGGTTTGCTTACAACTAATCAGACTATTGACTTAGGTGGTGCTGCAACGATTGCCGTAAATGTTGACGGTCTTGCAGGCGATGGTCTTGTAGAAAACGGTGGAGTATTTGATGTGAATACTGATGCTACTCTCCAGATTGTATCTGATGAAGTTGGAATCGATCTTGCAAATGAAAATACATGGACTGCTGACCAGACTTTCCCTACTGCTTACGCTGAAAACTTTGAAACTGTAAATGGCAATTTCAAATTATCTCAGTCAACATCTGATGATGTGCCTTGGGCTAATGCTATTAATTCAGCAACCGGCAATGCAGTTATGGAATTAGGTTATGGAACTGACGGTTCATCAGCTAATGCTGAATACGGTATTTCATTCAACGATGCTGCTACCGGTAATTTAAGAACCGGAATGGGCTATAATGAAGGTAACTGGAGCGTTGGCGTTGTTAATGACGGTGGCGATATGGCAGGCTTTATGACTTCAGGTGCTGATGATGACATGAATCTTGGAATTATGAAAGATGGTGCTTATACATTTAGCGTTGATATTGATGGTGATGTTACTGCTAATACTTATGCAGGTACTTGGGATGGTAATGTAATTGATGAATCTTACATTGATGCTGCTATTGTAAGGGATGCTGAAACTCCTGCAGTTGTAAATGACATTGATGGTTCATTTGCTGCAGGATTTACTATTCAGGATAATGCAGTAGAAACTGATATGATTGCAGATGCTAATGTTACAAATGCAAAACTTGCAAATTCATCTCTTGATGTAAAAGCAGGTAATGGCATTAATACAACAAATGAAAACATTGAATTAGGTAATGAAGCTACGTTATCAGTTGATGTAGCAGGTCTTGCAGGCGACGGTCTTGTAGAAAACGGCGGAGCATTTGACGTAAATACTGATGCTACTCTTCAGGTAGTCAGTGACGCTGTTGGTATTAACCTTGCAAATTCTAACACTTGGACTGCTGACCAGACTTTCCCTAATGCTTATGCAAATAAATTTGAAGCTGATTATTTATCAACTCCAAATTATGATCCGGGCGCAGGCAATGCCAATGCAGGAGTAAGACTTGGTGAATCAAACAATACTGGTTGGTTGAACTTCCGTGCTGAAGGTAACGATTATGTTGCTGCTTCTATTGGTCGCGAAACTGCTTCTGCTGATGGTCTTGGACTTCAGTTCAGTGATATTGCTACTGGCGACAGAAGAGCAGGTATTGGATTTGATGCATCTACAAATTCATGGTCTTCAGGGCTTATTAATGGTACTGATATGATTGGATTCACTTCTACCGGTTCTGGTGATATGAATTTAGTAGTTATGAATGCTGGTGTACCTACATTTGGTCTTGATATTGACGGTAATGTACTTGCTAACGATATTGCTGCTAATGATGTTGAAGTTGCTTCATTGGAGTTTGCAGATGCAAATAATGTTGATGAAATCACTACTACAGTAGATGCTTCTTCTACTAATGCTCAGCTTCCAACAGCTAAAGCTACTTGGGATGCTATTGATGCAGTTGCAAGCTCACTTAATCTTCAGTCAATTTATGAAGGTGGCAATGCAATAGCTCTAGATGATGCTAATGGTAATATCGAAGTTACTGCCGATGATTCTTATACAGGTACTGAAATGCTTGATGTAGCTCTTACTCAGGATTCTTATACTGCTCCTGTTTCTGCAGTAGATGTAACTCTTGACGGAGGTATTATTGATGGCACTGATGGTGCTACAAGAGTACAGGGTAATCTTGCCGGTGCAGCACAGTTTGTTGACGGAAGTACAACCTTTACTCGCCGTGCCGGTGTTGCAGGTGGTGTAATGGCAGGTGGAAACCCGCTTAGTTATGCAGCTTTAGGTGTACAGGAAGATGACGGTGGTGGATCTGTTGCTAATTATGCAGGTTATTTTATTAATAATGCTACAGATGGTGATGATGTTGCTGTAAGAATTGACCAGAATTATTATGGTTCAGGTCTTGAGGTAAGAACTAATTTTACCGGTACTGTTTTAGGAAGTGGTGGTTCTACTATCAATTCAATCAATAGTTCTGAAGATGGCTCAGCAGGTTCATTTATTATTAATAATACAGATAATACAAAACCTGCATTAGTTGCTGAAACTGATGCAGATAATGGTGTTGGTATGCTTGCTACTGCTTCTGGTGAAGATGCTTATGCACTAAAAGTACTTGGACAGGGAACATCTCTTGATGATAATCCTGCAATGTACGTAGAATCTGAAGATAACAGTTTTGGTCAGGCTATTCAGGCTGTGAATGAATCAGGTTCAGAAACTGTTCTTATCCAGCAATATGGCGATGGCAATGGTATTTCAGTTTATACTGATGCTACTATCGGAAGAACTGCTAACTTTACAAATGAAAGTGAAGATGGCGGTGTTGTTGGTATTCAGAACACAAACCCATCCAGTACAAAATCTGCTCTTGATGTAGAACAAGATGGTGATGGTGCCGGACTTCGCGTAGAAGCTGCTAAAAATGCACTTACTATTGATCAGGGTAGTGTGGTATTGAGTAATGTAGCGTATGATGTAACTAGTTCTAACGCAATTACTATTACAGATGCTCAGCTTAATAACAATATCTATATATTGAATGATAATGGTGCTGATGATGATGTAACAGTTACATTAGATAATGGTACAACAGGTCAGAAAATATATTTGATAAACAATACAGGTGAAACTATAACTGACATTGATGGAACTACCGTATCACTAGCCAATGGTGATGCAGTTACATTGATATTTATTGATGGTTCTATTAATAAATGGTTTGTTGTTCAATAACAATAATTAAAATATTTTCGGGAAGTCGGCTCTTCGGAGCCGGCTCCTGAAATTTTTTAAAAGATTAATTAAGGATTAAATGAACAAAATATATAAAATATTGCTGATATTCTTAATTTTACAGTTCTCTTTATTCTCAGCGTGTGCTGAAAGTGAAGAGAATAATGTCGTTGCAGAAGAAGCTGCTCCGATTAAAATTCTCGATAATTCTGCTTTTTCATTTGAAGTCCTAATTGAAAAGCCTGATACAATTGATTATCATATTTTTCTTTCTAATGATAAAAGTGTTGAATTTATTACACAGTATGATTACATATTCAAAATTAAATCTGACACAATTGATTATAAAAATATAAAATCAGATTATCTTGGCAAATTTGAAAGTGATACAATTTTAAATTTGTTAGTAAATAATTTGAAACCAAAAAGCGATTATTATATTTCAGCTTTTACCGGTGATACTACTTTAATATTTAGTGAAAAAATTTCCACACTTATCCAAAAACCAAATCAACAGGCTATACAGCTAATTAATACAGATGCTACTGATAAATCTGTAACTGTAAGATGGACAAAAGGAAATGGACAAAACAGGATTGTAGTAATCCGAAAAGGCGAAGTGCCGGAACCACCGAAAAACGGATATGATTTTGAAATTACCACAAAATACGGCGATAAAACGTCTGAGTACGGTGATGGCAATTTCGTAGTTTTTGATTCTAAAATTAATGATGGTAACAATATCACAATAGAAAATTTGAAATATGATAATTATTACGTAAAAGTCTTTGAATATAACGGCGAAGGCGAATACAAAAATTATCTCACTGATGATTCGAAAATGAATCCTGTCGAGGTAAAGCCGTTATTGCCGCCTCCTGCAAATTTAACTTATGAATTTTCTGCCGGGGATACTTTTACTATAAAATGGGAAAAATTGAATGATACCGCTAAATATCAGTTCCAGATGGCACATGATAAAGAATTTAATAATATTATCAAAAAATATGATGGATTAATGATAGGCAATTCCAATGAATGGGTTGTGCCTGTGAATGTTATTGAAAATAATGTTACTTATTATAGAGTAAGAGCTTTGTATGGAAATCAAAAAAGTAATTATTCAGAATATGAGGAGATAAAATTAAAATAAAGATTGAATTTAAATTATATTAATATTTGGCGAAATAAAGGGTTTTACAGAAAAATTTTGTTTTTAACAAAATTATTTCTTAATTTATATGTTGTATGATGTAAAAAATGTATTATTAATTTAGGAAATTATAAATAAATGTTTACAAGTAATTTTGAAGTAAATGGTAATTTTAAACTAACAAAAGGAGAAGCTATGAAGAAAATTTCTAGCTTTCTGGCAGTATTCATACTGCTATGCACCTTTGGTGCAAGGGATTCTTTTGCTATTGATCCTCCTACGCAGCAAGCAAGGTACATTGGTTTTTCCAGTGTGCAGCACGATGAACTTACTGCAAGCTGGGTCAATGGTAACGGAACAGATAGAATCGTTGTAATTAGCGAAAGTGCTATTACAGGGACTCCAGATGATGATTACGAATACTTTGATGCCGGTGGTGATTTGGGCGATGCCTCTATCGAAACTATTGCATCAGGTCAATACGTAGTCGCATTACTTTCAGGATCTGACAATAGTATTACTATTACAGGTCTTACGGAAAATACGACATATTACATTAAAGTATTTGAGTATGCCAAAAATGGCTCCGATATAGCCTATCAAAATAGTAATGATAGCTATAATCCGGCAACAACCACTACTCCAATGGAGGTTGGAAAACCTACAATACTTACAGCTAATGATATCACTTATTATTCTGCAGTAATTGGCTGGAATGATGTATCTGATATGCCTAACACAGCTGATGTTGATAATCACTATATGCTTAATCTCAGAAAGTCATCAGTTCCTGATGGCGATACCGGAGATTATGAGTATCACAGATATCAGGTAGGTGCTAATCAGGATGGTTCTAATCCTCAGGATTGGTTAGTGAATAATCTTGAAGATGGAACTACTTATAGTTTTCAAATAAAAGCAAAAATTGAAAACAGAGAAGGGGATTGGTCTGCTTGGAAGTCATTCACTACTTCTACAGCCACTATTCCTACCGTTGAGTATATTACTACGACAAATGAGTATTTATTACAGTCAGATTTACAGACTAGTTTTACTGTAAAATTTGACCAGACTATGAATACTAATGTTACTCCTGCTCTTGCTTTCAATCCTGACGTTGAAACTGATGGTAAGCTGTCATTCGACTATGGAGCATGGAGTTCTACTGATGAAGCAAATGACACATGGACAGGCTACTATGATGTATCTATAAACAATAATGATTTATATCTGAATATTGATGTAACTGCTACCGCCGCAGAAAACCTTGCCGGACAGCAAAATACATCTTATACTGAATCTGATTTGTTTAATATTGATGCAAAAGCTCCTACTGTTACTTTAACAATATTTAAAAAAGGAGCAGCAACTAACTTCATTAAAGATGAAGATATTATAACAGTTACTGCTACTTTTAGTGAAGCAATGGAAGCTTCTACTCCTGTAGTGGTTACACCAAGTTATTCTTCCTCTACATTTGGCACACCTAATACTTTGACGTTTACAAGACAAAGTGCTACAGTGTATAAATGGATAGGAAATTTAGCAGAATTGAATGGAACCGGTCTGGATGAATATATTTATCTGAATGATTTTACTTCAGGTGACGATCTTGCAGGTAATCATACTCAGGATCCTACTTCAGGATATACTGTTTATATTGATAATACTTATCCAATGCTGGATGCAGGTAACGATGCATCTCTTTCTATATCAAGCCCGGGAACAGATTGTGAGGAATTGCAGTCTCTTTCTACTATTGAAGGTAGCTCTTATGATGCTCCTGACGGACAGCTTGACGTAGTTAAGTTTATCCTCGTAAAAGATGATGGCGACGGTGTTATGGATGCATCTGCACCATACTTTAACGGAAATACATTTGTAAATAGTAGTTATTCAGCAGCCCATACACCTGATACTACTGATACTGAATGGATTGATGCAAATAATGTAGGTCTTTGGGATTATACATTCCCGATTACTTTGCCTGAAGGTGAGTATATCCTTTATGTAATGTCTCAGGATAAAGCAGGAAATACTTCTATCAGAGGTCTTGATTTCCTTCCTACTGCTACATGTAATACAGAAAGAAGCAGAACATTTACTATTGACAAAACTGCACCGACAGTTGTTATAGATAACCCAACTGAATCAGCTGACAGCCCTACAAGCGATGCTGCTACAGATATAACTGTATTTGATGGTACTATCACTGAAAGTAATACTGTAGATAATGTAGAATACTATGTATATGCAGATGATAACGGTAACGGTATCTTTGATAACGGAGAAGCAATTTATAATCCTGCAACTGATGCATTTGCTGCTTCGGCTTCTGTTAGCTGGAATGATGCAGATAATTTCGACAATTCTAATTGGGATGTAAATACTGAAATTGGTGATATTGCTACTGCTATGGATTCTTATGCAAGTTCAACTGTTGTTGATTTTGTGTTTGGCGTAAGAGCAACCGATCAGGCAGGTAATATTTCCGGTGTAGTTACTGAAACTATTACTGTAGATAATGATGCTCCTTCAGCTTCTTTGACATATACAGGCAGCCCTGTACTTACTGAAGTAAATGATGGAACAAGTGTAACTATTACTGCACAATTCGACGAAGAAATGAATAATGATGTATGGATTGAAGACGCCAATGGATTTCTAAACGGTGGTTCAGCTGTACAAATGGTTAGAGATGGATCTGATTATACATTATTTACATATACTTCGACTACATGGACAGGTAATGGAAATGTTGATATTTCCTTTACTGCAGGTACTGACTTAGCAGATAACTCAGTTGTGGGTACGCCTACTTCTGGTGGTACTGCACTAATTATTGATAATATCGAACCTGAATCAACTATTCTCGTACCTTCTGATGGTTCTTCAATTTCATCGATTACTGAAATTAGCGGTACTATAGATGAAGCGAATACTATTGATGAGGTAGATTATCATATTACTAATGATGGTGGTACAAGTTATTGGGATGGTTCTGCCTTTGTTGTCAGTTCTCCTATTTGGAACCCTGTAACTACATTTATCAGTTCACTTGCTACATATAGTATCACTGGTGATTTAATTGATTATATTGAAAAACATGACGGAACTTATACAGTAACTGTAAGAGCAACTGACTTAGCAGGAAATGAGGAAAGTACACCTGTAAGCACATTTACTTACGATGGTGCACCTCCTACTATTACTATTGATGAGCCGGATACAGATCCGAAAACATATACTGCTTTCCCTGTATTTGACGGAACTGCAAATGACGCACTAGAATTGACTACTGTTCAGGTAGCTATTAAGAAAGTAGAAGATGGTGACGGAAATACAGTTAATCAATTCTGGAATGATGTTGATGGCGAATTTACAGCTACATCAACTTACTGGAATGATGAAACAGCCGGTGCATTGCCACATTCCGGTGGTACTGACTATACTTGGGAATTTGATGATCAAACTGATTTTGGTAATCACAATAGTGGTGACATAGATGGTAAATACATAATCTATGCAAGAGCTATTGATGGTTCAGGAAATATCAGCACTACAATTCCTGAGAAAACGTTCTACATTGATGCTACAGCTCCTGAAGTATCAAGTATCGAAAGGACTGATCCTTCTCCAACAGCGAATCCACACTTAACTAACAGTACTTCATTAGAGTTTACTGTAATCTTTACTGAAGATGTAACCGGATTTACAACTGATGATTTGACTTACACTGGTTCATCAGATGTTACTGCTGCTGATGCTACTATAAGTGGTAGTGGAGATACTTATACAGTAACTATTGATATGAC
>CAZIXJ010000020.1:0-1357 GCA_964542835.1 uncultured Hyphomicrobiales bacterium | reverse complement strand
TTACGATTATGACGGAACAGCTCCAAATGTTTCAAGTATAACAAGAGATGTTCCAAGTGTTAGATTAACCAATGCAGATGTAGTAACTTGGGATGTAACATTCTCTGAAGATATTTATAACTTCGATGCTACAGATATCAGTATTACTACTACTCTACCAAGTGGCGGTTCGATTACTGATATATCCCCTGATCCAACATCTGTAAATCAACAAGCATATACAGTTGAGTTTACTCCAACAGACCCTAATGAAGACGGAACAGCGTTTATTTCTATAAACGTAAGTGATATTGAAGATGAAGCAGGTAATTCATTAAATGGTACTGCAAGTGGCAGTACGCAGGATTATGAATTTGACAATACTGCTCCTGAAGTTACTTCAATTCAAAGATTAGGTGATGGTGAAGATCCTGATTCATCTCCAAGTTATACAACTACAAATGTAGAAGTTCAGTATGAAGTTATCTTTACTGAACCTGTGGCTAATGTTAATATGGATGATTTTGCAATTAATCAGACATTGCCGACACCTCCTCCTACAGTTGTTGATATATTAGAGATAGAACCTAATACATCAGGTGCAACTTATGATGATACATGGATTGTTACAATGAACTTTATCGGTGATGCTACAGTAAGTATAACATTAGATCCTACTGATGGCGCTGTTGATATTGTTGATGAAGCAACTAATGATTTAGGTGGTTCTGCACTTACTTCATATAAATGGAAATATGACGATACTGATCCTTATCTTGTAAACTTTACAGGGTATGACCCAACTATTTCTACAAATCCACAATATACAAACCAAAACCCTGTTACTTACAGAGCTCAGTTTAATGAACCTGTAGTAAACGTTGATGATACAGACTTCGGTGTAACCGGTCCTGCATCAATTACTGATGAAACATCAATTAGTACTGGTTATATCTGGGAACTTGAAGTAACATTCTCTTCAGAAGGCGAAGTAGAACTTGAATTAGATCCTAATGATCCTGATGTAGATATTGAAGATATAAGTGGAAATGTATTAGATCCAACTAAATCATCAATGGTATCTCCAAATTATCATTATGATAATACTGCTCCGGTAGTACATATTGATAATTCAGATGCATACGTAAATTCTTCATCTTCAGGTGATATTACCGGTGAAGTGGAAGAAGCTAATCCACTTGCAAGCTATTACTCAGGTACTACTAATAATGATGTAGAAGTACAGCTTTATAATGGTACTGATTACTGGGATGGTTCTTCTTGGGTTGGTTCTGCTACTTGGATAGATATTACAGGTAATGTAACTGACCCTGGTACAACTTATGATTATGACTGGACATATACATTGCCAACACTT
>CAZIXJ010000019.1:0-15339 GCA_964542835.1 uncultured Hyphomicrobiales bacterium | reverse complement strand
TGGGGATTATCTCAAGTATTTCGTATCAGTATTTTTATTCGTATCATTAGTGGACATACCTGTAAAATTCAGAGATACGGGAGGATATACATATCTTCTTCATCTGTATCATTCACCCGTAATGGTTACTGCATATCCAATAATAGCTATGTTTGTAAGCAATGAATATTTGAAGTTTGCCATTCAAATCGTATTTGTCTTGTTCGCAGTTTATATTCTTTATGCAATTACAAATAAATACACAAAACTCAAGATACTGAGCGGCGGCAGATGATGTAATTATATTTACAACCGACGTTATAAACTACCTCGACTTTTGGGAGATGAGTATAAAACTCCGTATTATTTTAAAAACCCATTAATTTTCCTGCGTTGTAAACAACAAACGACATAAACCACGCCAGCAACGTAGGATAGACTATTGAGAATATTGCCCATCGTTTTTGTCCCGACTCCTTCCTTATAGCAGCAATTACTCCTATGCAAGGGAAATATATCAGAATAAAAATCATAAAGCTGAATGCTGTAAGTGGTGTGAATACTTTTTCCCCTGCTTTTTCGCCTTCCAGATAGCGTTGATTTTGCATTTTGGTAATGAGCGACAGTTCGGGATTTTCAGCTTCTTCTTCAGCCTGATACAGCACACCGAGCGTGCCTATTACAACTTCTTTGGCAGCAACACCTGTAACTATTGCCACACTCATTTTCCAGTCAAATCCGAGCGGTTCCATTACAGGAAGTATGAAATTACCGATTTTACCGATATATGAATGCTCAAGCTCTTCAATTTTCTTTTTCTTATTGATAATATCAATTTGTTCATTGTAACCGCTTCTGATTAAATTCTCCTGCTTTTCGGGATAATTTTGTTCTGCGAGTTCCAGCTTTAATTCCTTACGAAGTGAATCAATCCTTGCATCATGATTTTGTGAATATTCCACATCTTTTGGAAAATATCCCAGAATCCAGATTATGGTGGATGCAATCAGAATAATACCGCCAACTTTTTTCAGGTACTGTCCCGCACTGAATCTAATAGATTTGTAAATATTATTTATGGTTGGAATCTTATATTTTGGAAATTCCATAACAAATGGTATTGGAATAAACGAAGAATTAAAAAATGTTTTTCGGAACAGCAATGCTGATACTACAGCCATAATAATTCCTGTCATATAAAGAGAGAAGAGAATTAATGCACGATAATCTACGAAAAATGCAGAAATTAGCAGTACGTACACCGTTAGTCTGGCACTGCACGACATAAATGGATTAATAAGCATAGTAATAAGTCTGTCTCTGTGTCCTTCAATTATTCTGGTGGACATAATAGCCGGTACATTACAACCGAATCCCATCAGCAAAGGTATGAAAGATTTGCCGTTAAGCCCTATTTTGCTCATTAATTTATCCATAAGGAATACAGCACGGGACATATATCCGGTATCTTCCAGAAGTGATATGAATAAATAGAGTATTACAATATTAGGCAGAAATACGAGTACTGCTCCGGCTCCTCCAAGTATCCCCTCTATAATAAAGTCTTTGAACATACTATCTACAATTACAGAATCTACGGCACCGGAGAGCCATTCTATACCGGATTCTATCCATCCCATAGGGTATTCGCCAAGATTGAAAGTAGCATAAAAAGTAAGCCATATGAAGCCCAGAAATATTGGAAAACCAAGATATTTGTTTGTTAGTACAGAATCCATTTTGGCAGTAAGATTGAGCTTTGCTTCTGATTTTTGTTTGATAACCGAATTAAGCAGAGAGATAATAAATCTGTATTTTGTATCGGTTATCTGGGATTCTGTATCATTTTCAAATTTCTTTTCTATTTTATCGATTGATTTTATGAGATAATTCTCAATATCATCGCCGTTTTTAAATTCTTTTATTTTTTCGTAGGCATCTTTGTCTTTTTCAAATAGCTTGACTGCGAGAAAACGTGAAGATAGTTTATGCCTGATGGGATTATTTTTATTTTCACGTATTAATTCCTGAATATGCTCAATTTCATTTTCAAAATCTGGTCCGTAGTTTATGTGCTTGTGCGGTATTTCATTTGATTTTGTTTTGTGAATATGAATTATTTTTTCAAAAATGTTATCAATTCCCTTACCTTTTGATGCAACCGAGGTTACGAATGGAATATCCAGCACCTTTTCCAATTTTTTTATATCAATTTCCTTGCCGTCATTCTGCAAATTATCATACATATTCAGTACGCCAAGCATCTGAATATTAAGGTCCATAAGCTGAGTAGTAAGGTAAAGGTTGCGCTTTAGATTGGAGGCATCCAGTACATTAAGCACTAAGTCAGCATCCTGCTCCAGAAGAAAATCTCTAACGTATAATTCATCAGGAGAATATGAACTTATGGAATAAGTACCGGGAAGGTCAATTATTCTGAATGTGTAATCTTTAAATTTATAATAGGCTTCCTTGGATTCTATTGTTACGCCACAGTAATTTCCTACTTTTGCTTTGGATTTTGATGTATAATTAAAAATAGTGGTTTTACCGCAGTTTGGATTTCCAACGAGGGCAACAGTTATTAATTTGGATGTATTTATTTTCTTTGGCTTTGATACTCTGTCGGATAATAATTTTGAGTAATCGCCTTTGAATAAATCGGAATCTTTGGATTTTAAAGTTACTTCAATTAATTTGGCTTCAGTATTTCTTAGGCTAACATCGTAACCCATTATCTGATATTCTACAGGGTCTTTTAAAGGAGATTTCTTTATTACTTTAATTTTTTCTCCTTTTATTACGCCCATCTCAAGCAATCTTTTTCTGAATGCTCCTTCACCTGAGACATTCACAATAATCGCTTCCTGCCCCTCTTTTAAGTCTGTTAATTTCATATATCTTATTTGTTTTTATTATCAATTATTAAAATTAGTCATATTTAACTTATAATATAACGCAAATTAAACAATAAAATTATCTTATCGAAACATTATCGAAATTTTGTAAAATATTGTTGATTTTTTTTAAAAATATCTAATACCGGTCTTATACTAAGTTGCTTTCAAACATTCAAGAGAAAACATTTGATTCGCAAACTCCGAGACTGTGTGAAAACTCGTCATTCTGAGGAAGCGGAGCGACCGAAGAATTCAGGAAGCCCCATAAAGACTGGATTCTTCACTTCGTTCAGAATGACTAAAAACACTGTTTTGATGCTTTTCACACACTCTCTCAGATTTGGGAATCCCATTGCGAAACCTGTGCTGCACTTCGACAGGCTCAGCAACCGCCTGTCGAAGTATCGGAGTTTCGCAATGAGAGTATTTTTTGTTGTGAGAAGTATGTTAATATGAATGAAAGGGAATTGGTATTAGTAATCAGAGCTTTTATTTAACAAGCTAGGACGCATATAATACCACAGACGTGAATGTCTTGCTGATATAAAAAACCTTCCGAAGACTTTGTATCTTCGAAAGGTTTTATTGGAAAGGTAAGAAATATATTATTTAAATGCTTTTTTAAAAAGATTTACAGCATTTCAATTATCATCGCATTTGCTTCACCACCGCCAATACAAAGGGTGGCAAGTCCGTATTTTTTATTTCCTTTTTTAAGAGCATATATCAAAGTAGTTAAAATTCTTGCTCCGCTTGCTCCGATAGGATGACCGAGAGATACGGCGCCGCCGTTTACGTTTACTTTTTCGTGCGGAATATTTAAATCTCTGATGGACATCATCGGTACTACTGAAAACGCTTCATTGATTTCATATAAATCAATATCTTCCACTTTCATATCAGCTTTTTTCAAAACTTTTTTAATTGCTTCTGTAGGTGCGGTAGTGAACCATTCCGGCTGCTGTGCGTGTGATACGTGAGCAATTATTTTTGCGATTGGCTTGAGTCCTTTTTCTTCTGCATACTCATCGGATGAAACAACAAGTGCCGCAGCTCCGTCATCTATTGAAGAAGCGTTAGCTGCCGTTACGGTGCCTTCTTTTTTGAAAGCAGGTCTTAGACTTCTTATTTTGTCAAATTTTACTTTTTTGGGTTCTTCATCTTCATTAACGGTAATGTTGCCTTTTCTGGTTTTGATTTCTACCGGTATTATTTCATTATCGAAATCACCGTCTTCCTGAGCTTTTATTGCTCTTTTGTAACTTTCCTCGGCGTAATCATCCTGCTCCTCACGGGTTAGGTTGTAAGTAGAAGAGCAAAGCTCACCTGCATTACCCATATGCATTTTGTTATATACGTCCCATAATCCGTCGTTTACCATAGAATCAACAAGTTCGCCGTTACCCATTTTGTATCCGGCGCGTGCTTTAGGCAAAACATAAGGAGCATTGGACATTGATTCCTGCCCTCCTGCTACTATTAATTTTGCTTCACCAAGTCTTATAGCCTGGTCAGCAAGCATAACTGCTTTTAGTCCGCTACCGCATACCTTATTAATTGTCATACATTCCACATTTACCGGTAAACCGGCATATATGGATGCCTGTCTTGCGGGTGCCTGACCTACTCCACCTGTAAGTACATTACCCATAATAACTTCATTGATTTCATTAATATCTGCTTTTGCCTCTTCTACTGCAGATTTAATAGCTTCAGCCCCGAGCTGTGGAGCTGAGAGAGAAGATAAAGACCCCATAAATGCTCCGATAGGAGTTCTTTTTGCTGAAAGTATAACACTGTGCATAAGTAAACCTCTTAAAATATAAAAAAATTTTTTATTTCTAAACGTATTAAATATAATAGAATTTTTTTTGTTTTTTTTAATTATATTAAAAAGACTGAATTTTTATTTTGATTTTAGGTAATAAATAAGTTAAATTTGTATTTTAGTGAATTGTTGTACTGGAATTTTAATGCTAACAGTGATACGGATTAGTGGCGCATTTTTTATTGCGTTATTATTATCAGCTTGTTATTCCTTTAAGGGTGGTTCGATACCGGAGCATCTTAGCACAATTAATATACTTACAGTAGAGGATAACAGCGGATATGGAAATCCAAATTTTAAGATTACTCTTACTGATTTAATCATTGACGAGTTTCAGCAGGACAATTCGCTTTCTATTGTTAATAATTCCGGTGACGCAGAGCTTCAGGTTACTATATCAAGGATTACTGAAGAGTCATCTGTAGTGAGTGAAGCGGAACTGGAAAGCAGCAGAAAAATTACTGTAACCTGTGATGTCGTCTATTATGACAACGTAAAGCGACAGGAAATCTGGAAGAAAAGTTTTTCTGCTTATGATTTTTTTGATATAGCGAGTATTTCCACGGAGAAAGATGAAGCCGTAAATCTGGCTCTTGAGCAGATTTCGGAAGATATTCTTTTTGCTGTGGTCTCAGGCTGGTAAATTAGTTTTGAAAACAATTAATAGGTTTTTCGCCTATGGAATCCTTTATACTATTAGTTTATTTTTTGTCTCTGAGTGTTCTTTTCGCATTCGGTCTTCACGGTTTAGTAATTTTATATTACTACCGGAAAACAAATGCACTGGAATATGATGATGTACAATTACCCTCTGAACTGCCTAAAGTAACTGTGCAGTTACCACTGTTTAATGAATATTATGTAGTAGAGCGCCTTGTTAAATCTGTTTGTGCTATTGATTATCCCAAAGAGAAACTTGAAATTCAGGTGCTTGACGATTCTACCGATGATACTGTAGAGCTGGCTTCTGCTCTCGTAGAAGAATACAGTGAAAAAGGCTATGATATTAGTTACATTCACAGGACCAACAGAAAAGGCTTTAAAGCCGGTGCTTTAAAAGAGGGGTTGGATATTGCCAAAGGCGAGTTTATAGCAATATTTGATGCAGATTTTGTACCAAAAAGAAATTTCCTGAAAAAAACCGTACCTCATTTTATAGACAAAAGTATTGGTATGGTGCAGACGAGATGGGAGCATCTCAACGAAGAGTTCTCTTATCTTACAAGGGCGCAGGCTTTGGCTCTCGACGGACATTTCGTTCTTGAGCAACAGGTAAGAAATAAAAGCGGTTTTTTTATGAATTTTAACGGTACTGCCGGAGTATGGAGAAAATCCTGCATAATAGATGCCGGGAACTGGGAAGCCGATACTCTCACTGAAGACCTTGATTTGAGTTACAGGGCGCAGCTTAAAGGGTGGAAATTTCGATTTTTAAATAATGTTACTTCCCCTGCAGAACTGCCTGCAAATATTAATGCTCTAAAAACTCAGCAATTCAGATGGACCAAAGGTGCCGTGCAAACAGCAATTAAAATGCTTCCGAAAGTATTCAAATCCGATTTGCCACTCAAGATAAAAGCTGAATGCTTTGTTCATCTTTCCAGTAATATCGTATTTCCATTTATCATTGTAGTTGCACTTTTGAATTTACCTGTTGTGCTGATTAAGAATCTTACAGGGCAGTATGATTTTTATTATTCTCTGATGTCTGTATTTGTACTTGCTTCGATTTCTACTTTTATGTTTTATTCTTTTGCCCAAAGCGTAATTCATTTGGACTGGAGGAAACGGCTACTGCTGTTCCCGATATTCCTTGCCGGTTCGATGGGGCTTGCGGTTAATAATACCAAAGCTGTATTTGAAGCCATAATCGGTAAGAAATCACCATTCACCCGTACTCCTAAAGATGGAATTATTGGAAATAAAGTGAATCTTGATGCTAAAAAATATTTCTCCAGGAAAATTGACAGTGTTGTATTTTTTGAAATATTGATGTCTTTATATTTTATAGCAAGTATTGTAGTGTCGGCATATTTTCTTGAAATTGCGGCAATACCGTTTCAGCTTCTGTTTCTTGCAGGATTTGGAATTGTTGGATTTATGTCTCTTAAGCAGATTTTCAGGAAGACTTAATTTTTTTAGATTTTCTTTTATGTGAAATTTATGAATGAATACAAGCAAATTATTAATGATTTTTTTGCTTTTATCAGAAAACCGGAAGATAAAATCAATGACAATCAGACAATTTCACATAAGCTGAAAGTCCTTGGTGTGTTGCTCCTGCTCGAAATCCCTGTAATGGTCGCTCTTACCTTGATAATTGCTCTTATTGAGCTTACGGGTTTGGTAGATACTTCAGCACATAAAATAAACCGGATGCTATTTGATTATCCCCTGTTTGTAGTTTTTCTTACGGCAGTTATTTTTCTTCCTTTTGTGGAAGAGTTTATTTTTCGGCTCTATCTCAGATTCCGGCATAATATTCCGATTCAGACAGCATTGGCAATTAATTCTTTCTTTAACAAAGAAAGCAATCTGAAAAGCAGAGTAAAACTTTCATGGGACAGGTATTATTTTCAGATATTCTACATTTCCGCCCTGATATTCGGTTATATTCACATTATCAATTACGAAACTGATATATACGTTTGGATTTTTTCTCCTTTATTAATATTGCCTCAATTTGTAATAGGCGTTTTTCTCGGATATGCAAGAGTACGATACAGTCTTATGCTTGGTTTTTTGCTCCACGCACTTCATAATATGATATTCCTCGGAGTAGCAATAATCAGTATGAATTTCGGTGAAGTATTGCTGGATAAAGATACAGATGATTTTTTTCTGAAAATTGAAGAAAATTCTTTCGCAAAAGATATGAACTACTACGCTACCGGCAATATGGATACACTGGAAACCGAAGGGATTGAATTAATAAGGATACTTGCAGATATTAATAATTCTGATATTCATCAATTTTCCTCAAACGACGATTCAAAATCTGATAAGAAACTGAATATTAAATATCATTCAAAAAACGGTAATATTAATCATACTGATACACTTACTGCGTATTTGCAGGATGTCTTTGAATTTAATTTAAAAGAAAGTAAAGAGAATGTAACTGCATACAATATTATGATTGATGACAGATTTATTTTAAGTGAATATATCTCAAATACTGATAAAAGCAAACCTTCTACATCTACTGATAAAAAGGACACAATTTTCATAGATAATATGAATTTACTGAGCATAGCAAACTCACTTTCTGGCTATACCGGTTATAATTTCATTTATAACGGAACTGATACTGCGAAATATAATATGGAATTGCATAATGGTAATGAATTAATAATAATACGTGAATTAGAATATGAATACGGCTTAAAAGTAATAGATACAACTATAAATGTTAATAAGTATTTATTGGAATTCAATTAAAATTTAAAATATATGAAACAAAAAACGGTATATATTTGTTCGCAGTGCGGATACAGCACACCCAACTGGGCAGGAAAATGTCCTCAGTGCGGTTCATGGAATACTATGAGCGAATCAACAGTAAGTGCCGGCAGTTCTAAAAAATTAAAATTAAAATCGCAGAAACCCTCAAAAGTATCAAGATTAAGCGAGATAGCATCAGAAAAAGAATACAGAATAAAAACGGGTATAGGCGAATTTGACAGAGTGCTTGGCGGTGGAATAATACCCGGCAGTATTGTTCTTGTAGGTGGTGACCCCGGTATCGGCAAATCTACTCTTATGCTTCAGATTTGCAGATACATTAATCCCGATGATTTACTGTATATTACCGGTGAAGAATCCTTAAGGCAGATAAAATACCGTGCCGCACGCCTCGAATCTATCCCCGAAGAACTTATGCTTCTTGCAGAAACTAATCTTGAAACTATCAACAATACTATAAAATCATCTGATACCAAAATAATTATTATTGATTCCATCCAATCTGTATATTCGGATATGATAGATGCAACGCCCGGAAGTGTTGCACAGGTTCGCGAATGTGCCTCGGTACTTATGCAGACAGCAAAAACCACTAATAAGGCAATAATTATAATCGGGCACGTAACAAAAGAAGGCGTAATAGCCGGACCTAAAATTCTTGAGCATACAGTAGATACCGTATTGCAGTTTGAAGGCGAGAAAACTTATTCATTCAGAATACTTCGTGCAGTAAAGAACCGTTTTGGTTCTACAAATGAAATAGGAATTTTTGAAATGTCTGATAAAGGCTTGAGAGAAGTGAAGAATCCTTCGGAAGTTTTTCTTGGCAGAAGTAATTCCGATGAATCAGGCATAGCAATAGTTTCTGCTATGGAAGGGACAAGGCCAATCCTGCTGGAAGTACAGGCTCTGGTATCAACCACAGGCTACAGCGTTCCTCAGAGAACTGCAAACGGATTTGACAACAGAAGACTTCAGATGATAATAGCAGTACTTGAAAAGCGTCTCGGGCTGCAGTTCAGGAATAATGACGTATTTGTAAATATTGCCGGAGGTGTTTATCTTAATGATACGTCTATTGATTTGGGAATAGCTGCTGCACTCGTAAGCTCTCTTAAGGATATTCCGGTGGACAGCAAGACTGTAATAATCGGAGAAGTCGGACTTACGGGAGAGATTCGCAGCGTAGCAAGTCTGGAAGCACGAATAAGCGAAGCTGAAAAGCTCGGATTCAAAAACGTTATAATTCCAGACGTAAATTATCAGACTTATAAAAATAAATTTAAAATAAATTTAATTAATTATGACCGAATTTCTATTGCTCTGGCAAAAATTTTGTAATTTTTAAAAAAAATGATTTTAAGTTATAATAATTTTTTATATTTTTAAATTATCAGGATTTCTAATTTAAAAAAACAAATGGCAGATTATGTTTGAAAATTACATTAATAAGATTTACAAAGGACTTTGGGAAAAAATAGATACTGAAGGAAAAAGCATTAGTATTGGTGATATCACTAATTGTGATATTGATGATTATTACAGGCATTTTGTACTCGCAGATGTAAATTATCAAATATACAAAGACAAACTGGAGAGATTTGCTAATATTTATTTTGATTTTAGTGATAAAGAATTTAAAGCAAAAATTGATGAGCTTGATTCATACTACAGGCAGAATGCTATTTATCCCAAATCTAAATTAAGAGATTTATTGAAATCTGCCGTGGAAATAAGACTAAATGTTTTGATAAGACCCCTTCATTCTCTTATCTGGTTTGTGTTCAAAAATGAACTTACTAAACCTCTGAATGAGATTTTGCTAAAACTGGATTATATTTCAGATTATAAATATCTTACAGATAAACTGATTGATGACATTACAGAAGAGCATTCGGGAAAATCCTCCACATTTTTAATTTCATCTGCTGAGTTCAGGCACAGAATAATCAATATTGATATGGAGCATATTAATAATTCTTCAATAGATGATTTAATAGATGAACTTGAACCAATTTTTGATTTCTTTGATGAAAAAAACGAAAAAGATGAAAAAGTAATCCCTGTGGAAGCATTGATATTATTTATTGATGATAAGGGATACAAACCTCTTGCAGGCTTTCTCGAAAAGAAATATATGCAGATAAGTGATGCTAAACTCTCTAAAAAAGAAATAAAAAACATTTTTGAAAAACTTGAAGAGTCTTACAATAAGTATCAGGATGAAGATATTCTTAATTCTACAGTAAATGGATTTGAAGAGCAGATAAACACATTCGGTGATGAAGATATTGCAGGAAAATCAATAGAAGAAGATGTAATAGAATATGAAATGGAACAGAAAGATACTGAAGAAAAAGATTATGTTGATATTAATGATGAAAATACGGAAAAATCAGAAAAAGTAACAGATGAAAAATCAGATAACAAAGGTTCATCAAAATCATTTAAAGATATGATGAAAGATTATTTAATGGAATTTGAAATAGACTAAAATATTGTCTTGAAAAACGGAAAAATATGAAATTTATAGATATAGCAGAAATATTCGTAAAAGCGGGCGATGGCGGAGATGGTCATATCAGTTTCAGAAAAGAAAAATTCGTTCCCAAAGGCGGACCCGATGGCGGCAATGGCGGCAAAGGCGGTAATGTAGTATTCAAAGTGGATACTCATCTTAATACTCTGCTAGATTTTAAATTCAAAAGAGAGTTTATTGCCGATGATGGAGTAAAGGGAATGAAAGCAAAGAAATCCGGAAAAAACGGCAAAGACCTGATAATCAGAGTGCCTTCCGGCACAGTAGTAAAAAATGCTGCCGATGATAGCATAATTGCTGACCTTGATGATGAAAACAAAGAAGTGGTAATAGCAAAAGGAGGTAACGGTGGTTTTGGAAATTCTGAGTTTGCTACTGCTACCAATCAGGCTCCAAGATTTGCAAAACCGGGTCTGCCGGGAGAAGAACTAAACGTCAGGCTTGAGTTAAAACTTATTGCAGACGCCGGGCTTGTGGGCTTTCCCAATGCAGGAAAATCCACTTTAATTTCATCCATTTCCGCAGCAAAGCCTAAAATTGCCGATTATCCTTTTACTACTCTGATACCAAATCTCGGTATAGTAAAGCTCGATATGGAAAAGAGTTTTACCGTAGCTGATATTCCGGGTCTTATAGAGGGAGCAGCAGACGGTAAAGGATTGGGGCATCAGTTTTTAAGGCACGTGGAAAGAACCAAAGTGCTGATATTTATGTTGGATTCTCTGAATATGAATTTTGAATATGAATATAAAACACTTCTCAATGAACTCAAAAATTTCAATGAGGAAATAATTTACAAAGAAAAAATTATTTTATTTACAAAATCGGATTCGATTACGGATGAGATGCGTAAGGAAATACTCTCTGCAAAGCTCGATGATGCTCCGCATTTAATTATCTCTTCAGTTTCCGGTGAAAATCTTGATAAGCTGAAATGGCTGATATGGGATAAAATCAATTTATAAATTATCAAAATTAATTGTTAATTTTATTCATTTTTTTTATTTTTGCTTCACTTTTTTGTCAAATTGGAAAGAAAAAAATCAATGCTTAATATATCTGAATTACTGAAAGAAGAATTTAGCCTGCAGCTATGGCAGGTGGAAAACGTTTTAAAGTTGCATAATGAAGGTAATACTTTACCTTTTATTGCGAGATACAGAAAAGAAATGACCGGCAGTCTCGATGAAAATGTTTTAAGGGATTTGCTTGATAAATATGAATATCTTAAAGAACTCGAAGAAAGAAAGAAAACTATTCTGGAATCCATTGAGAATCAGGGGAAACTGACTGATGAGTTGAAGGAAAAAATCGAAAATACTACTACAAAAGTAGAGCTTGAAGATATTTATCTGCCATATAAACCTAAAAGAAGAACAAAAGCTACTATAGCAAGAGAAAAAGGGCTTGAGCCTCTTGCG
Organism: uncultured Hyphomicrobiales bacterium; assembly: GCA_964542835.1. GTDB lineage: Bacteria > Bacteroidota > Ignavibacteria > Kapaibacteriales > UBA2268 > CAZIXJ01. The sequence goes on along the minus strand of CAZIXJ010000019.1, from coordinate 3,207 downwards.
GAAATAATTAAAGACAAAAATACAATAGATAACCCGAAAATTGATTTAACCGCTGAAGCTAAAAAATTCACAGATGCTGAAAAAGAGGTAAATACTCCTGAAGATGCATTGAAAGGTGCTTCTTATATTATTGCCGAAGAAGTCAGTGAAATTGCAGAACTTAGGCAGTGGGTAAGAGAGCATCTCTATAATCATGGTGAATTTAAGTCGAAAATAAAAGATGAATATGAAGAAGGTTCTACCAAATACGAAATTTATAGAGATTATTCGGCTAAAGTAAAGGATATTTCACCTCATAATATGCTTGCTCTGAGAAGAGGCGAAAGTGAAGGCATACTTACTCTTGACCTTGAATTTGAAGAAGAAGCCGTATTGAGCTATCTTAATAATAAAGCGATTTTTACTCTTTACAGTGAATTAAGAGATTTTCTCAAAGAATGTGTAAAAGATGCATTTCGCAGGTTAATGAAATTTTCAATAATCGGTGAATTACGTCTGGATGCCAAGCAAAGCGCCGATGAAAAATCAATAGAAGTATTTGAGGCTAACCTGAGGCAGATGCTTCTCTCATCTCCTGCAGGTATGAAGCCTACTCTTGCAGTTGACCCGGGATTCCGTACTGGTTGCAAAACCGTTGTACTTGATAAAACCGGTAAATTCATTGATTTTAAAGCGATTTTTCCTTTTGGCTCAGACAGGCAAAAATCTGAAGCTGCCGACTATATTTTGAATTCTGTCAAAAAGCATAAACTTGAGCTTATAGCCATAGGAAATGCTACTGCCGGCAGAGAAACCGAGCAGTTCGTAAAAGAAGTGATAAAAGATAATGATTTTGAAAGCAAGCCCATAGCGGTTCTTGTGAATGAAGCAGGGGCTTCAGTCTATTCTGCGGGAAAAGTAGCAAATGAGGAATTTCCTGATTTGGATTTGACTGTAAGAGGTGCCATAAGCATTGGCAGAAGATTGCAGGACCCACTGGCAGAACTTGTAAAAATTGAGCCTAAATCTATAGGAGTAGGACAGTATCAGCATGATGTAGATCAGAAATTACTCAGAAAAAAACTTGAGCAAACAGTAGAAAGCTGCGTAAATTTCGTTGGGGTGGATTTGAATACTGCATCAAGAGAGCTGCTGACTTATGTATCAGGCATTTCTAATAACCTTGCCAAATCCATAGTAGATTACAGAAATACTAAAGGTGTATTTGAAAGCAGAAAAGAACTGACTGAAATTCCGAAATTCGGACCTAAAACATTTGAGCAGTCAGCAGGCTTTCTCAGAATAAGAAATGGGAAGAATGTGCTTGATAATACTGCCGTTCATCCCGAGAGTTATCATATAGTAGAGAAATTTGCTGAAGACCTCAAGATGAATATTAGAGACCTCACAAAAAATTCTTACAGACTTGCCGACCTCAACCTAAAAAAATACGCAGATGAAAAAATTGGCGAGCCTACACTGAAAGACATTGTTTCTGAGCTTGAAAAGCCCGGACGCGACCCGAGAGATGAATTCAAATATGCTGAATTTTCTGATGCAATCAAAACAATTTCTGATTTGAAAACAGGTATGATACTCGAGGGAGTAGTTACTAATATTACTAATTTCGGTGCTTTTATTGATATTGGAGTAAAAGAAAACGGACTTGTTCATATTTCCGAGATGGCTAATCATTACGTGAAAGACCCGACTAAGATATTGAAAGTAGGGCAGATAGTAAAAGTAAAAATTATTGATATTAATGAACAGCTCGGCAGAATACAACTTTCTATTAAAAGGCTGCAGGAATTTGTTCCAAAAATACCAAAAAAAAAGAAAACTACGCTTGAAGACCTGAAAAAGAAATTTAGTGATTAATCAAATAATATTCTGTTATATTCTTTATTAATTAAAAATAAGTAGAATAATAAACGGAATAGCAATGTTAAGAATTTTAGTAACTTTTGTAATATTATCAGTTACTCTGATAGCTCAGAATCTTCATCCTAAATATGAAGAGGGAATGAAGGAATTTAAAAGCAGGAATTATCAGAGAGCAGAAGTCCTTTTTTCACAGGCTCTGGAAGATGACTTTTTCGATGCTGAAATATATTATATGAGGGGTCTTGCCAAATTGTATCAGAATAAATTCCACGATGCTATCACTGATTTTTCTGAAGCTGTAAAACTAGATCCCGACCACGCCGATGCTTATAATTCCAGAGGTTTATGCTATGGGTATCTCGACCAGAAATTAGTTGCAATGCCTGATTTTAATAAAGCACTGGAGCTTGACCCCGAATTTGGTTCTGCTTATATTAACAGGGCAAGCCTTCATATTGCCAATAAAAATTATGACGAAGCCGCTGAAGACCTTGAAATGGCTTTAAAATACGAACCAAACAATCCCGAACTTTATTTGCAGCGCGGCAGATTAAATCATACTATGGGAAATTATGACAAAGCTGTAAAAGATTTCTCTACGGTGATGAGAAAAGGTATAAAACACAATAAAGTTTATTATAACAGGGCTAATTCATATTTCAAAGCAGGAAATTACGAAAAAGCAGTTCAGGACTATTCAAAAGCTATAGAGCTTAATCCTGAAGATTACGAATCTCTTAATAACAGAGCTATTGCTTACGAACAGCTTGGGCTTCACGAACTTGCCTATAAAGACAGAAAAACTTTGAATGACAAAACCAATTTATTCTTCACGCCTTTGGATGAGCTGGAATTTACCGAATTTTCTTCTTCAAATGGAGAAGTATCTCTGAAAATGCCCGATAACTGGTTTTCATTTGAATTGCCACACGATAACGGATACAAACTGATAATTTCAAAAGATTCTCTCAATCCTTACAATCAAATGATAAGAGTAGGAGTAACTGCCACCGTAGAGAGAAATATGTTTGAAAGATATAATCTGAAAAATGATGCATCAGTTCTTGAGTTTTGGAAAAGCAGCCAGGAAATGAATTCTTCAGATTATTACAACTATACTGTAAGTTCCAAAACTGAAAAATTATTTCACGGTTATCCTTCAATTTTTAATACAGTTAGTATTCAGGTAGATGCAAACTCACCTGTATTTACGATGTATGAGTACGTAATAGCTTATAAAGGTAATCTGATATTTATGTATTTTCAGTCTCCTGAAACTGAATTTGATTACTACAAAGAAATATTCTTACAGGCAAAGGAATCATTTCGCCTAAAACCTGATTC
>CAZIXJ010000018.1:13470-15523 GCA_964542835.1 uncultured Hyphomicrobiales bacterium | reverse complement strand
CGATATATTTGCTTGTATCAACTTTGAACCATTTGAAATTTATCTGCCCATAGCAAAATGCAAGCCCGAGAATTACGCCTGAGAAAGTGCTGATAAGCCCAATAAGCATTCCTTCATAGATAAAAATATTTCTGAGTGATTTTGATTTTGCTCCAATTGATTTGAGCACTGCAATATCTTTTTGTTTCTCTACTACAGTCATAGTAAGAGAAGCCAGAATATTAAATACTGCAATAATAATAATCAGGCTCATAATAATAAATGATGCCATTCTTTCAAATTTCATAATTCCATATAAGTCTTTATTCAAATCAATCCAAGAGCTTACCTGATATTCACCGCCTATTTCCTTTTGAATTTTTTTCTTTAAAGATTCGGCTTTATGAATATTATTGATTCTCATATCATAATATGAATAATCTGAAGTTCTGAAAAGTCTTTTTGCGGCAGCTCTGTTAATAAATGCATACTGATAATCGTAATCCTTGATATTAATTTGAAAAATCCCCCATACTATTACGTGAACAGGGCGGGGTATTCTGTAGGAAACCAGAGATTTTTCTATCATTTCCGGTGAATAAAGTGTAAGCGTATCTCCGGGCAATACCCGCATTCTGTCAGCAAGCCTTGAGCCGATAACAGCTTTATCAAAAGCATCGTCAGAAATATCAAACATCCCTGTAAGCATATTATCCTGTATGGAGCTGATGTATTCGGCATCACTTTCTCTGATACTCATTACGTTAAACACCTGTACTTTACCCTTATTCACGGCTACTGCTTTTCCGCTAAGCACGTAAGCATCATTTACTTTTCTTTCGCTGATTATCTTATTTTCGATGGAATCCTGTATGCTGAATCTTCCGGATGAAGAGGCTATTCTTATATGTGGGTCGAACCCGGAAATCTGCTTTTCAGTAATTTGCTGAAAACCATTAAATATTGATAATACAGCAATTAGTGCTGCCACACCTACAGAAATACCGATTATTGAAATCGTTGTAATTACAGTGATAAAATTATAAGACCGTTTGGAAAAAATATATCTTAGTGCAATTTTTATTTCAAATGACATTATTTTCGTACCCATTCTGATAATTTATTTTCGAGTTCTATCTCGCTCATTGAAGGAAGATTGTATAATCCCGCTTCGTTTCTTTGCCTGAAAACTTCATAAACACTAACTGCAACGGCTACTGATATGTTAAGACTTTGTATCATACCTGCCTGAGGTATCAAAAAATTTCCATCTGCAAGATGAAGAGCTTCATCAGATACACCCAAATGTTCATTTCCGAATACAAGTGCAGTTTTTTGGGTAAAATCAATTTCATAAACTGGAACGGATTTTGAATTCATATGAGTAGTAAAAATTGAAAACCCCTGCGATTTTAACTTATCAAAACAATCTTCCACAGAAGTAAACATTTCCGTTTCTACCCATTTTATTGCACTTGAGCTGCTTTTTTTCCCGAGCTTGGGTACAGGTTGCTTTCTGGTATAGATAAGTTGGATTTTTGAAATTCCGACAGCATCGCAGGAACGTATTGCTGCTGATATATTATGAGGGTCGTTTATATTTTCCATTACTACGGTTACCTCATGCTGTCGCTTTTCAAGAACGGAAAGCAATTTCTTAATCCTTGCTTCCGATTTAAATTGTTTATACTTATCTGTATTTATTGACATAAATTCCTGAAACTCAAATTACAAAATTCAAAAATAATAAATTTTTATCTTATAATATAAAATTATGCTCAAATTTTGGGGATTCGATGAAAATTAAGTATAAACTTCAAAAGAATCAGGATTGGTTCTCAGATTTCATATCTGTAAGTTTTTCGGTTTCAACGGTTACAAAAAGAGTTTTTCCAATGGATTCTAATCTGAGAAGGAGTTTGTTTTTGCCTTTTGCTTCAATTATTTCACCTTCAAATCCTGCCATTGGTCCTGATGATAATTTTATTCTTTTTCCGGGTTCTATCAATCCTTCAGTTACTTCAATCTTTGTTTCAGCATCTATGAGTTTTTTTAAAGAATCAATTTCACTATC
>CAZIXJ010000018.1:0-13460 GCA_964542835.1 uncultured Hyphomicrobiales bacterium | reverse complement strand
CACTATCACGTACAATAGCCGGCTTGTTGTTAAAACTGATATATCTTGAAATACCGTTAAGAGATATTACCGAATAAAGTTCATGCCTTTTAATTCTTGCAAACACATATGATTTAATTAACGGCTCATTAACGGTTTTCTTTCTGTCGCTCCATTTTTTTGTAGTTTTTTGCAATGGCAGATATGCCTCAAAACCTTCGATAAGCAAATTGTTGTATGCCTTTTTCTCGTGTCTTGGTTTGGTATAAAGCGGATACCAGTATTTATTGTTTTTGTTATCAGGTTTCATCATTACAAAAGAATTTTATGTATATAAAACAATATATCTTTTACCTTTTATTGTTATCTAAAATAATATTTTTTTATAGCGACGATAATTCAGATACTTATTGCAATGATATATGTTGATTTTTAGAGTAATACCAGACCGTTGCCAAGAATTGGATTTTAAAAAAAACGGTATTTCAGTCGTCTTTTACTGAAAAAATAATCGAATGCGACTGTTTTACCCTCATTATACTGCTTATTTTGATAGCATTTTGGTATAAACTAAGAAAGAATAAATATCATATAATAAACTATACCCGGCGGAAAAACATACAATTCGATATCATTAAACTTATATATTTAAAGAAGAAAGAAGATTTTCTCATTTTATTTCAAATCTGAATAAATTATAATTTTCCTTTTTTTTATAATCAATTTTAATTAATTTGCATTTTTGTTAATTATTAGGTAAATAAAATGATAATAACTACAACAGATTACGTTCCAAATAATGATATTGCCGAAGTATTGGATATTGTAAGAGGCAGCACCGTAAGAGCAAGAAATATCGGAAGGGACATTTTTGCGGGACTAAAAAATATCGTAGGTGGCGAAATCGAAGAATATACTAAATTGCAGGCTGATTCACGTGAACAGGCAATTCAGAGGATGAAACACGATGCTGAAAGGCTCGGTGCTGATGCAGTGATTAATGTAAGGCTTGCTACATCTATGGTAATGCAGGGTGCAGCAGAAATTTTGGCTTACGGTACAGCAGTGAAGCTGAAACCTAAAAAATAGTTTGTATTAAATTACCAAGTGAATAAAATGGAAATAATTCCGATTTTAATCTTTATCATTTATGGTATTTTGTTCTTTGGGGCAGCATTTATCATAATTTATCTGATAATCAGAAGAATGAGAATAATGAAAAAGGAAAATTTTGAGGACAGACCTAACTAACCTTTAAAATTACTAATCACTTCTTCGCATTTTTCTATCATCATATCGGCAGAGCTGTCCCATGAAAATTCTTCTGCCCATTTTACTGCACCCGATGATAACTGTTGTCTTAAATTATTATCATTGGCTACTTTAATTATCATATCGGCTAATTCCTGAATATTCCCATATTCATAAAGCAAGCCGGATTGTCCGTTTTTTACGGAATCTCTCAAGCCCGGTACATTTGCAGAAAGTACCGGAGTACCGCTTGCATTTGCTTCGATATTTGTAATTCCCCAGCCTTCTTTCATTGAAGTATTTACCATAGCCCATGATTCTGAAAGCAGTTTCACTTTATCTTCTTCGGAAACAAACCCGTAAAAAGTAGTAACATCATCAATGCCTAATCTTTTTGAAAGATTTTCCAGATATTCCCTGAAATCACCTTTGCCGAGAATATCAAGTCTCATATCACCAATCTCATTTTTTGCAATGGCAAATGCTTTAAAAAGATGGTCCACACTTTTGTATTTTTTTAATCTTCCAAAATATGAAAAAGAAGGGATTTCTCTTTTTTCACCTACTTTCATTGGAAATGCATCCTGATTAATTGCATTCGGGATAATAGTGAAATTCTTTCTTTCAAATTTTCTCTCGATAAATTCAGTTAAAGTACTTTCCGAAACTACTGCAAAAGGTGTATTTCTGTAAACTGAATTCACGAAATACTCAGAAATAAAAACGTAAAGTCCTGCTACGGGGTTTGCTTCTCTGAAAATGCTTCTTCCGAAAAAATGATGACTTATCGCCATTAATGGTTCTTTTACGTATCTCGGAGTATAAAAGGGAATTTTGTTAATATCATCAATTACTATATCGTAATTCTCTTTTGAGAATTTCCTTTTATATTCCCGCCTTACATAAAAATTGAAAGACGACCTCGGCCCCTTACGAATTATTTTTATTCCGTCAATAATTTCTTCATTGGGTAATCCGGTGACTTCACAGCAAAAAAGCGTAACATCGTGTCCTTTTGCTGCTACACGGCTGAATATTTCATGAAGATGAACTTCAGCTCCGCCTCCCATCGGATTTTTAATATCCTGCCAGTTTATTACGAGTATTTTCATTTTTTCCAAAAATTAAAAGACATTCCTTATGTAAATATAAGGAATGTCTTTGGATTATTTGAATAATAATTATGCTTTTTTGAAAATTCTTTTAATTCTTGCAAAAAATACTGAAATAACGTAGAACGCAGCCGGCACTGTAAATAATGTCAGAAGTGCTGAAACTGCAAGACCTCCGATAGACACTATACCGAGCGGTTGTCTGATCTCAGCACCTGCATCTCCGATACCGAGAGCCAATGGCAACATACCGAGGATAATAGCCACAGTGGACATTATAATTGGTTTTAGCCTGATTGGTCCTGCAGTTACCAATGCCTCGTCCGGTTTCATATGCTTTTCCCTTATTAACTGATTAGTATAATCCAGCAGCAGTATTGCATTATTTACCACGATACCTATCAGCATTATTATACCCATCATTGCAGTAAGACTGAATGTAGTTCCCGTATAATACATAATTAAAAATACACCGATAAGTGCGAGAGGCAACGTAAACAAAATTAGTAAAGGTTGCCAGAAACTCTCAAGTATTGCTGCAAGGAGCATATAAGTAAGGATGATTGCAAGTATAAATGCAAATCCAAGGTCAGCAACCATCTCCTGCTGCATTTCTGATGAACCGCCCCAGTAAAGTGAATATCCCGGCGGCATATCAAGTTCTTCGGCAATTTTATCAATTTCATTGATTATATCGCCTGCAGGTACATTTGGAGAATTATTGCCTGTAAACTGAATAGCAGTATATTTATCTCTTCTGATTATTTTAGTAAAGCCCTGCGTAAATTCCACATCTGCAAGCTGAGAAAGTCTGAAGACTCCACTTTGAGTAACGACAGGAATATTGGCGACTTTTTCAGGAGAATTTGTAGAGATGTCATTCAATGTAACGAGTATATCATATTCATTACCTTCTTCCTGAAACTGGGAAGCAACGATACCTTCAATAGAAGCCCTCAGTGTAAGAGCTATCTCCTGAACTGATAAGCCCAGCTCGGCGATTTTCTCTCTTTTCGGAACAACGCTTATTTCAGGCTTTCCGGCTGAAGAACTGTTGTCAAAATTCACAAGTCCGGGAATATCTTTTGCTTTTTCCATTATTTCTTCTTTCAGACTTTCCAGTTTATCAAGGTCCTGTCCGAGTACGAAGAACTCAATAGGAGCTCCCGGTCCGCCTTCTCCCTGCGAAACTGCAACTTTAATTCTTGCATTTGGAATATCCGATAAATTGTTTATCATATCATCCACATATTCGGTTACGTGATTGTCTCTTTCATTCACGTCTGTTAAGTGAACTTCCATCAATGCCAGATTAGTACCTATATCCAAATCGGAAGTTTTTCCAATATTTGTAATTGTATGAATTACTTCATCGTATTTGCTTATTCTGTTTTCAATTACTTTAGTTACTTCTTCGGTTTCCTGCAAATTGTATCCTTCAGGCAATTCCACCTGTATTGATATTTTTCCGTTATCCTGTACCGGCATAAATTCAAACCCAAGTCTGGATGCATAAGTCATAGTAATGAAAATGAATAATGCAATACTAAAGAATACGAGCAGTAAAGATTTCCAGCTCCATTTAGCATCGAAAAGCCACTTTAGTGATTTTTCATATAATCTTGCCCACATATTTTCAAATTGTTTGAATTTTTTTGTAAACCATCCGCTGTTTATTTTTGATGGCAAAATTATGGATGCCAGCATTGGAGTAAGTGTAAAAGAAATTATCAGTGAAAAAATCGTAGAAAATGTAGCGGCAAGAGCCAAATCCTTCAAAAACTCGCCGGCTATCGAACTCATATTGGCAAGAGGCAGAAATACTACAATATTTGTCATAGTAGCTGCGATTACTGCGGTAGTTACTTCTCTTGTACCTTCAAAAGCAGAGTCTTTTTTGGATTTGCCCATCTCTTTATGGCGGAAAATATTCTCCAGCACTACTACGGAGTTTGCCACAAGCACACCAACCGTAACTGAAATTCCCATTAAAGAAATCATATTGATTGACATTCCAAATGCATTCATCAGCAGGAATGTGGATATGATAGATGTAGGCATAGAAAGTGCTACGATGATAGTAGAGCGAATATCTCCGAGGAAGAACAGCAGGATAATCGAAGTGAATACAATACCAAGAATAATATTGGAAATTGTATCATCTCTCGTACTTTTTGTAAATTCCGAATCATCATTTATCACTTTAAGAGTAGTTCCTTCGGGCAATGTCTGTCTGATTTCATCAAGCCTGTCATATACTTCTTCCGCAATATTTACTGCGTTACCGTCAGAACTTTTTACAAGTGATAACCTTACTACATTTTCATTTCTCTTTTTTTCGTTATTATCAAAATATACTGCTCTTTGGCGAATTTTCTTACCGCCATCCACTACATCAGCAAGCTGTCTTAATTTTTTTGTGCCAAAAACTGTATTTACATCAAGCTCACGAATTTCATCCACATCCTGAAATTTACCTTCCATTCTTACTGTATATTCCTGGTCTTCTTTCTGGAAATAACCGCCGGGAATATCAAAATTGTGAGCAGCTAATATTTGCAGCATTTGTGGAAGAGAAATCATATTTTCGTAAACCGTACGATTATCAAAATTAATCTGAATTTCTCTTTCCTGACCACCGACCAAATTAACCTGTCCTACGCCTGCTATCTGAGCAAACTGGTCTTTAAGGCGTAAGTCGGCATAATCGTAAAGTTCTATAGCACTCATATTACCGGAGAATATAAGGTCCATAATAGGCATTGCCTGCAAATCCACTTTTTGTACTATGGGAAGTTCTGCATCATCGGGCAAATCATTCAATATTCCATCTACCTTTTCCTTTACTTCCTGATTAGCCACATCAATATCTTTGCCCATATCAAATTCCATCATTACGATAGAAACACCATCGAGAGAATATGACTGAAGCATTTTTATTTCACTTACTGTAGCTACTGCATCTTCTATCTTTTTACTTATCTGCGTCTCAATTTCTTTAGGTCCTGCTCCGGGATATACAGTACTTATAGTAACATACGGAATATCTACTTCGGGCATATTATTTACATTCATAGAAGTATATCCGAGGTAACCGAATATTATCAGTACCAGAATACCCATCGTTACCATTATAGGTCGTTTAATTGATAAATTAGCTAAAAACATAATTTATAATTCCTTTTAATTTACTACTTTAATTTTTATTCCGTCTTCAATCAAATTTTTACAGCAATCAATTATTTCATCACCCTTTTTTAAACCTGATATTATTTCTACATTAATACCACTGTCATTACCTGTTTCCACTTCTACTTTTTTTGCAGTTCCGGAATTATTGATATAAACATATTTCTTTCCTTCTTCATTTATTATTACATTTCGGGGAATTACCAAAGTTGAATCTTTATCTAAAATATCCACTTTTATATCAACGGAAAGACCGCTTTTGAGCATTTTATTTTTATTATCAAACTGAATTTCCACCGGAAAAGACCTAGTCATTTGGTTCATTGCAAGTGGAATATCTGTAATTATTCCCGTGAATGTATTTCCAAGATAATCTGCTTCTGCTTTCATTCCTTTTTTCAGCATTGTTACTTCTTTTTCAGAAACATCAACAGTAGCAATCATTTTATTAAGCTGTGCCACAGTGAAAAGTGGAGATTCCATTTTCGGTATTTCTCCTTCTCTGTATGGCAGTGAAACAATAGTACCTGAAATAGGAGTTTCTACAAAAAGAATTTGATTAAGCTGCTCGAAATTTCTTTTGTTTACAAGATACTGAGTTTCTGCATTATCATACTGCTGTTGTGATATTTCTCCACTTTCAAGAAGAGCTTTCATTCGGTTATATGTTTTTTCGGCATTTTCAAATCCCGTTTTAGCCTGGTCATATTGAAGTGTAGGATTGTCTTTCGGGAATTCGATAATAATATCACCTGCTTTTACGTAATCACCGATTTTTACATTGATACTCTTTATCTCATCACCAATCATCGCACCTTCTGTAGTTTGCCTTATTCCTTTTAGTGGTGCATAAAAATTCAGTGATTTTGAAAAATCTCTGTTTTCAATTTTCATTGTAGTTACAGGCAAACCGTTTTCCCTGTGTAAATCTTCCATACTTTTTGGTATTTCTTTTTTTTCTTCTTCACAAGACATCAAAGTAAAGAACATCAGCATTGATGATAGCAAAAGCATCTTTTTTAAAATGTAAGACATAATTTTTTCTCCTGTATATTATTTTAATTTTGAATTTCTTTTATTGGGATTAAATATTCGTTTTTGATATTGCCGGTAAGTTTGTCGAGTTCGGACTTAGCTACAATGTATTCATAAACTGACTGAAGTCTGTTAGTCCTTGCCTGTCTAAGTGCAATATCAGAATTTTGAATTTCAAGCTGAGAGCCTGTGCCTTCTCTGTATCTTACCGTAGCGAGGCTGTATGCTCTTTCGGCTACTTTGATATTTCTTTCCTGTGCTTCTATGTTTGATTTGATTCTCTCTATATCAAGCAATTTTAATCTTATTTGTGTATTCAGATAGTCTTTAAGTTGCCCAATCTGCTCTTCGGTTTTCATTACGTCAATTTTAGCCTGCTGTACTTTTTTTGTAGTTTGAAAACCATTGAATAAATTAATATTTAATGACAGACCAACCATAGAAGAGCGATAATTCTGAAATTCAAAATTATCGGCAGAGCCGGCAAATGAATAATTTGCAAAAGCTGTAAGTGATGGCCAATACCCCGATAAATCCAAATCAACAAATGCTTTATCCACTTCTTTTTTTAATTCCATTGTTTTCAGGTCATAATTGGAAGAATAAGCCTGATTAAGCACTCTGTCATATTCAGGGATGCTTTCATCATCATATGCGATTTCTCCTTTAATATTGAGAGGAGTCTCAGGGCTGATACCCATTACCATTTTGAGTCCGTCTTTGGCATTTTTCAGGTTATTTTCCATTGTAAGCACATTTGGTCTTATATTTTCCACCTGCACTTCTGCCTGCAATCTGTCAAATTCAGATACGAGACCTTCTTCGTATAGAGAAGCTACATTCTCATAATTTTTTCGGGCATTATCAAAACTTGCCTTTGTAATCTGCAATACTTCTTCTGAAAGCAATACACCATAAAACGCTTTTTTTACATTCAGTATCGTTTCTGATACTTTTGATTTCAGCATTTCCTGCGAAGTATTATAATATTTTTCTGAAGCACCAATGCCGGTAAATACTGCCGAATTGAACAAAATCTGTGTAGCTTCAATAGTTGCATCATAGTTATTCGTTTGTGCAAATGCCTGTAGTTTGGTTTCTAAAGGCATAAATTTGCTTTGGTCATATTCCAGCAATCCTTCTTCAAACAGCAAACCATAAGTGGCATTTGTAAGCATAGCCTCGAAATCCGGGAATGGCATTTTAGATTTTTCCAGAAATCTCGAATAACTTGCTGAAAAGCTCACGTTTGGATATACATTTCCAAAGGCTTCATCCACAGCGGCTCTCGCCTGTTTTACCTCCATTTTGGCAATTCTGGTATCCACATTATTTTCGAGTGCGGTTTTTATTGCATTATCCAAGTCAAGATTAAGTGTGTCCTGAGAAAATAGCACACTGATATTCAGACTTAAAAACAGCAATAAAAACAGTGTTTTTTTTAACCTAAACATTATTCTGTTCCTCACAATTTATTACATTACTAATATCTTTATGTCCTTTTTCGGTAAGAATACCACTGAATACTATTTCCTGAACCTGTCTGATTATTTCAGTAGCTTCAAGCGGTATTTGAGTTTGTATTTCATATTGCATTATATTTCTGATACTAAAAAAATGTATATAGTAAAGCACTTTTTTATTAATATGCTTTTTTACGTATCCCTGCTCTATTCCCAAATCAATAAGCTGATAAAATCTGTCAATACTTGATTGATTAAGTTCCTGAATGTAATCAATAATATCAGGTATCTGATGTCTCAAATCTTCGATTACTTTAGAAGAAAGAAATGGAATATTATGATTCTTAAGAGACATAATTTTTAATATCTTTTCTGTAAAACTCGATACCTTACTATCATTCAGTATTTTATCAAATTCATTTTTGATAAATTCAAAATGGTATTTAATCACAGCTTTTACGATATCTTCTTTAGATGAAAAGAGTTTGTAAATCGTACTTTTGCTTATTCCAAGTTCTTTGGCAATATCATCTACCCTGAAATTTTTATAACCATACTTGAGTATAGTTTCTTTTGAATAATTTAGAATCTTATTTTTTGTATTTTCCATAAAAAATCATCAATTACAGTACTGAAAAAACGTTTTGAGTTTCCACGTTACAATTATAATTATATTTTACGGATTATAAAAAAATAAGTTTCAAATATTTTTTGCATAAAACAGGGAGATTTTTAAATAAAAAAACCAATTTCAAACGTGAGAAATTGATGCAGAAAGCCGGATTTTAATTGTCTGGAAATTAAATTATAATCTATTCCGAAAAACAGTTTATAAAAAGTAATTTCTGATTTGAGTTTAAAAAAATTATGGACATTATTTATTTGTGAATTTTTCAGTGCTTCATCTTCTGAAAAAAGGAAAGTACCTTGCATTCTCGAATCGTAAAGTGAATAAATGGTTTCATTTTTTATTTTTAAAGTAACAGCGAAATCATTTGAATCATAAACTTTACTATTCATATACAGTCCGATTGATACATAATTATGAAGCGTCCCAATCCCTGCACCGGCAAATGGTTTTAGTTTGAATTTTTCAGATGAAGTAATCGGATAATAAATATAAATGCTATAATTAATAAGCATATCATCACTTAATTGATTATTCCATCCTTTCGGGTTTAGTGCTGAAGGTGTAATAGTATGAATCGCTTTCTGAGTTTCTTCTCCAAAAGCAGATTCACCAATAATACCAAGTGAAAAATCTGTTTTCAGTTCAAAATTATTAGATTGATGAATAGAATTTACTGAAATATATAGTAGTCCTGAGTAGGGCATATCATCGCTCAATTTTTCTGAGGAAGTTCTGTCTTTAGGAGTATATATTTTCTGATTGAGGGAAATTGCAATATTTCCTGTATTTTGAAATAATGAGTAGTTAGCGGCAAAATTATTTAATTTAACTGATGAATATTTTATACCCCAGCCATGGGTATAATATCGGTCAGTATTAAATGCGAAATCATTATCTATATACAATGACATTTTTCCTGCAAATAAGTTTGCAGAAAATATAATATTCAGGAGTAATATATGAATAAAAATTTTCAAAGATACCTGTTAACTAAAATAATGAAAATCGCTGCGATTAAAATTTTATTGTATAGTGATTCATACCAAGTTGCTTTCAATCGTATAATATATTTCATAAGTCCTATAAGTTTTCTCATTGCGAAACTCCGATTTCGCAATGGGATTCCCAAATCGGAGTTTACCGATAAAATCGGCACAGGTGGGAATCAGATGTTTTCTCTTGATTGTTTGAATGCAACTTAGTATCAGGATATTATTAATAAAAAAAACAGACTTCATTTAATATGAAGTCTGTTATGGAAATTCGTTCTTAATATATTTATTAAGCAGCAGTTTTTTTAGTTTTTTTGCTGCTGCATTCGCTACCTTTTGCTTCTGATTTTTTAGCTCCTCCACATTCGGAAGAACTTTTTACGCTACCGCATTCAGATGATTTTTTAGCACCGCTTGTGCATCCTGAAGATTTTTTAGAACCGTCAGCAGAAGTTACATCTGCTTTGAATCCGGCTTTTTTAATCTTTGAAGCAATTTTATTTTCATCTGTCTGTGATGGTTTGTATTTTACGGTAACAATGTTAGTCTCAACGTCTGCTTCGATGTCTTCCACACCGTTTTCAGCATTCAACGTTTTCATAATAGTAGATTTGCATGCGTTGCAGTGCATACTGGATTTATAAGATACAGTTTCTGAGGCTTCAGCGTAAATGTTTACACTTGAGAATACAGCCAAAACTACTGCAAGAAATCCGCTCAATAATACATTTTTCATAATAACTCCTTAATATTAAAAAAACAACATATGACACTTAACGCAAATGTTTTAGAATTATTTGGGATTTTTTTAATTTATATTTAGCAAAAATCTATTCTGCGAAAAAATCCAAACCATTTTTTAAAATTGGGTCAATATCATTAATGATATCGTCTCTTGTAATTTTTACATTTATATCAGGAATTACGGGCTTTCCGGTAATTAGATCACCATCCGGAGCATAAGCCCGCATAATAGTCATAGAAAAATTATAATTTCCCGGTAATCTGAAAGCCAGTACATCTCCCGGCATTCCTGCTGAAGGCTTCCCGATAATTGTAGCAATGTTATATTGCTTTGCGATATGTAAAATACCTTCAATATAGCCGATACTTCTTTCATCGGTAAGTATTACCAAGTTTTTATCCGGCAGTTTATTGTGGTCTTTTATTATTCCCTGAATAGATTTTCTGGAAATCATACTTTTGTCAGGAAAAGTATATACGGGTATTTCCCATTTGGAGGATAATATAGGTCTATCAATGAAAAGTCCGAGAGTATGCTCCGAAATATCGGCAGTTCCGCGAGCATCCAGAATAATATTATCAAATCTGTCTATTTGATTAATGTTTTTCTTTATGAATCTGTCATTAATTATAGTAATATCAAGATAGAGCAGGGTGGAATCAATCTCGTAAACTTCGGGTAACCTGTCGGGATATAATGCATTTATATCAATACTTCTTTTTAATGTATAATCAAATTGATTGCCGTCAAAATCTGCAAAAGTAAAATCAACTTCCGAATTCAGCTCACCTGAGCGGAATACAGCAATAGCTCTTTCAAAACTCCAGTGAGTAGAGCCTGAAGGTATTTCAGATGCTAATTCAGATAAATACTCATATGCGGGTTCGTTATTTATCTTTATTATTTCATATCCGGGCTTTATTTCATCTCTGATATTTCTGTGTGATTTGCTTACATATAAATTTTTATCAATTATTTCAATAAGAATTGGGAGAGCATCTGTATAGTGTTCATTTTCAAACCATACTCTGGCCTGTGAATCTCGTGTATATTTGATTAAGTTTCTTATGGTTTTTAGGAAATCTTTCCGGCTCTTATCAGTAGCAGCACGCTTTAATGACTCTTTTAAAATATCATACATTTTTTCATCAGAAATATTTCTCAGGCTAAAATTATCAAGTATCGACCAAGCCATAATCACGATAGCAAGTCTTGAACTTCTGTCTTCAGAAACAGCGAAAAAACCTTCTTTTTTGTAATCTGTTGAATAATCAAAACTTTTATTAAGGTTAGGCAATACACCTGTGCTATCAGCATAAAGAACTGATGGCATATGCATATAAAGTCCGTTTCCAAGGTTTAGAGAAAATATCTTTCCGGGTTGAGGAAAGGCAATTTTATCATCTAATGAAGAAGAAATTCTAATTGCCATTTCATCTTTGGATTTTACTTCATTCTGAACTATTACTTTATATCCGGCATCGTTTACACTACCGGGAACGAGCCATCCGCTTTCAAGAGGTCCCGGTTTGCCGTTTTCAAATCCGGGATTTTTTAACTTAATAGTATCCCCATTTGAAGCAATAGCTTCAAAATTATCAAAATAAGCAATACCTTCACCTGCGAATACCGCACCTATTCTTAGTATATCAGCATTGCCGGGTATTTCAAGTTCAGCTTTTACAGATGTCCATTCCGGATAATTTCCGGGATGCTTTCTGCTGGATTTGAATGCAGTCATCCGTTTAACTTCATTATCTGCTCTTAGCCATATCATAGCACCGCTTCCGATAGATAGGTTTTCAGTTTTGATATCAGCCTTTACGGTAATATTAAGATTTTTATATTTGCTTAGATCAATTACCTGAAAAGCAGCGGCTTCACGAGGTCGCAGCGAATTATATACATTGTGAACCGTGCTGTAAATATGCTCGGTAGCTCTCGGAGCAAAACCTCCCGAATGCAGCCATCCGAGTGCATAATAATCAAGTGCATTATGGGGTTTTTCTATAAATTTCTTATCATTTATCTTGCGGTTATTAATTTCTGAAAGCGGAGCGGCATATTTAAAAAGCTCATTTAATTTATTTGCAAGACTTAAAGAGTCTTCGATATTTTCTGTTTCTTCTACAGCTTTAATCATAAACATATCCCAGTTCATAGATTTTACTTCTTCACCTGGATAGAAGAATCTTGAATATCCATATCCTTTGGCAAGAGAGTAAAGATTATCTACGGATTTATCAGAAATTTCCTTTGGTGGAATAATTTCAGACCCTTCCGGCTGCACCACTTCTATGGATGTATCATCAATTTTTACTGTTCCTCCACCCTTTAACAGAAGTCCATATCTGATATGATTTGCATCAGCAGGCACATCGGCAGCTATTTCAAAATACTTCCAGTCTTCAGCAATAATAGGATTATCCATATCAGCATGGATAATTGTACTGCTTTCGTCATTTCCTTTTATTTCAATAAATAAATAAGAAGTAGATTTGTTGCCGGAAAATTCATTTTTTATTGCAGCTCTGAATTTTATTTTATATCCTTTGTAGGATAAAGCATCTACTCTCTGATAAAATGCTGCGGATTTTACTGTAGTATCTGATTCTGAATTTATATCTTCATTTAAATTCTGCAAAGTAGTATGATATTTCCCCGAAAAAGGATCGCTCAAATCAGTAAATGCTTCATATCCTGCTTTTGAAGCAGCGTTGTTCAATTCCCATGCCGGAGGTAACTTGCCAACTTCACCCGACTCGAATGACATATTTGTAGGCTGATAATAAATCTGTGCCTTCACTGAACTTATCAAAAGAATCATTAAAAAAAGAATTCTTAGCATTATCATTTTCCTGATTATTTATTCAAAATGTTTCATTAAAAAAAACACAATATATAATAATCTTGATAAGTTAAAAAATATTTTTTATTTTATTTTGATAATAAGAAAAATTATTTTATTTTTGTAAACTATAATATAAGAAAACAAAAATTTTTTGGAGTTAATAATGGCTAAGAAAGATCAGAGAATAATATAATTCTTGAATGTACCGAAGC
>CAZIXJ010000017.1:0-15613 GCA_964542835.1 uncultured Hyphomicrobiales bacterium | reverse complement strand
AAAGGAGTAATTATTATGAAAATTGGCGTGTTTTTCGGAACAAATACCGGCAATACTGAAGAAGTAGTAGATATCCTGAAAGAAAAGCTTGAAGAAAACGATTTTGAAGTGGATATCCATGATATGGCAAGTGCATCTGTAGATGAATTTGGCGATTATGAAAGCTTGATTATGGCTTGTCCTACCTGGAATGATGGAGAGCTTCAGGATGACTGGGATGCAGTACTTGATGATATGAAAGAATTTGATTTTTCAGGCAAAAAAGTTGCATTTCTCGGATTAGGCGATCAGGACGGATACCCTGACTATTTCGTAGATGCTATAGGTATGCTTGCCGATGTAGTTGCTGATAAAGGCGGTACTATCGTTGGTCATTGGCCTACAGACGGTTATGAATATGACGAATCAAAAGCCATAAAAGACGGCAAATTCGTAGGACTTCCAATTGACCAGGACAATCAGGATGACATGACTGAAGAACGCATTGAAAAATGGGTAGAGCAGCTAAAAGGCGAATTCTAATTCAATCTGAATTAATTTTCAAAAAAAGGGGCTTTTTCAAGCCCCTTTTTTTATTTTATAATTAACTTTCCCCGCATTTCTAAAAATGCAGTTCATCTAAATTTAATCATTGTCAGAAGTCCATCTGATATTTAACTGTCTTGCAGCATAAGCCTCATCAAGCCTTTTTACGGGTGTATTTTGCGGAGCTGAAGTTACAAGTTCCGGATTATTCTCCGCTTCATCGGCAATCTTATTCATTACATCTGCAAAGGCATCCAGATTTTCGATAGTTTCCGTCTCTGTAGGCTCCATAAGCATGCATTCGTGCACAATAAGAGGGAAATAAACCGTTGGAGCGTGAAATCCGTAATCAAGCAACCTCTTGGCTATATCTCTCGCTGATACTCCGAGTTTTTTCTGCTTATCCGCACTCACTACAAACTCGTGCATAGGTCTTTCATCATAAGCTACTACATATCTGTCTTTTATCCTGCTATACAGGTAATTGGCATTGATTATTGCATTTTCACTTATCTCGCGAAGTCCATCTGCACCATTATTTCTGATATAAGTATAAGCTCTTACAAGAACTCCGAAATTTCCAAAAAATGAATGCAATTTACCAATAGATTTTTCCAGATATTCAAGCTCATACATATCATCTTTCTTCACTATCTGTGGATTTGGCAAAAAAGGCTCGAGTTTTTTGCTCACACATACGGGACCTGCTCCGGGACCGCCACCGCCATGAGGAGTAGAAAAAGTTTTATGCAAATTAATATGAACACAGTCGAACTTCATATCGCCGGGACGAACAATACCGAGAAGAGCATTCAGATTAGCGCCGTCCATATACATCAGTCCGCCGCATCCGTGTATAAGCTCTTCAATTTTGCCAATTTCCTTTTCAAATATTCCTACTGTATTAGGATTTGTGAGCATAAACCCTGCAACTTCATCATTGCATTTGGATTTCAAATCATCAATATCCACTCTCCCCTGTTCATTTGATTTGAGAGATACAATTTTAAATCCTGCAATAGCTGCGGAGGCAGGATTAGTACCGTGAGCAGCATCAGGAATTAAAATTACGTTTCGTTTGTGGTCTCCTCTGTCCTGATGATATTTTTTGAACATCAGAATACCGGTAAGTTCACCTTGTGAACCGGCTGCAGGTTGCAAAGAAACTCCCGGCAATCCCGTAATCTCTTTTAGAGATTCGCCGAGTTCATACATAAGTTTTAAAGCCCCCTGAGCATCATCCGGCTGAGTAAGAGGATGCAAATCAGCAAACCCTTCAAATCCTGCAATTACTTCATTTATTTTGGGATTATATTTCATAGTACATGAACCGAGAGGATACAATCCCTGCTCAATATTGTAATTCAAATGTCCGAGCCTGTTAAAATGTCTTGCTATTTCACTTTCACTAACTTCAGGTAGCGGAGCAGGCTCCGTTCTGAAGTATCTGCCCGGTAAATTCTTATTTATATCAGCTTTTTCAACATCCAGTTTTGGTAAATTAAACCCAATTCTACCTTCGGAACTTTTTTCGAAAATTAATTTTTCCATAATATCATACCTGATTATTCATATAAATCTGACTTATTTAAAGCATTTTTTGCAGCCTGCTGCTCGGCCTCCTTTTTATTCTTTCCGGCGCCCACTGCTACTTCTTTTTCTCCTACATAAACGCAAACTACAAACGTCTTATCGTGGTCGGGACCTGATTCTTCAAGCACTGCATATCTCGGATAACTGTATCCGTGAGACTGCACTTCTTCAAGAAGCATGCTTTTGTAGTTTTTATCGTCATATACATCCGAATCAATCACCACAGAAATTATGTTATCATAAATAAAATACTTCACCGTTCTGAAATCATTATCGAGATAAACGGCTGCAATCAATGATTCCATAGCATCTGCGAGAATTGAATCGCTACCGGACTCCAAAGAACGTTTGGCGCTAAAACTAAGCAATAAAAAGTCATCTAAATTAAGTCTTTTTGAGCAATATGCCAAAGATTTTTTATTAACAATCTGAGCCCTTGCTTTAGTCAAAGCACCTTCAAGCTCATTAAGATTTGAAAAAAATAAATACTCCGCAACTACCATCCCGAGAATAGAATCACCGAGAAATTCAAGCCTCTCATTGGAATTTTCATCAGAGCTTTCATCTATCATCTGGAGATATGACCTGTGAATCATAGCCTGCTCATAGATTCCAACAGTATTAATCTTAATACCAATCAGATTTTCTAATCGGGAGATTTTTGCACTGTCGAACAAATTCAAATCAGCAATATCCGATCTGTACTTCTTCTTTAGTAAATCCACTCTCCTGCTTACATTCAGATTAAGCAAACCACTTATATGACTTAAAATAGATTTCATAAATATTAAACATTAAAAAGAGGACTATCTGCATATACAGACAATCCTCTTATATTCTCTAAAGCAAATACATTTATTTACTCTTCAAATTTTTTGAAACAAAGTGTTGCATTATGACCACCAAAGCCAAAAGTATTACTTAAGGCATTTTTTATTTCTCTCTGAGCCGGTTTGTTTGGAGTATAATCCAAATCACAATCAGGATCAGGAGTAGAATAATTGATAGTAGGCGGTACTTTGGAATTTTTTATTGCCATAATTGTAGCAATGGCTTCCACCGCACCGGCAGCGCCAAGCAAGTGTCCTGTCATAGATTTGGTAGAACTGATAGCCATTTTTAAAGAATGTTCTCCAAAAACTTCTTTTATGGCAGCGGTTTCATTCCTGTCATTATGCGGAGTAGAAGTGCCATGAGCATTAAGATAATCAATATCATCCGAATTCAGCCCTGCATCTTCTATAGCTATTTTCATAGATCTCACCGGTCCGTCAAGAGCAGGGGCAGTAATATGATGGGCATCATCCGTAAGCCCTATACCTGCCAGCTCAGCATAAATCTTGGCTCCTCTTTTCCGTGCATGCTCAAGCGTTTCGATTACTATCGCTCCACCACCTTCTCCCATTACAAATCCGTCACGGTCTTTATCAAAAGGACGGCTTGCAGTAGCGGGGTCATCATTTCTCGTGGAAAGAGCCTGCATAGCATTGAATCCTCCTACCCCCATAGGACAAATAGCAGCTTCACTTCCGCCACAAATCATCATATCGGCATTGCCTCTCTGTATGAGCATAAGAGCATCGGCTATTGCATGTGATGATGTAGCACAGGCTGATACGGTAGCATAATTCGGACCTTTTAATCCCCAGCGGATTGCTATATGCCCGGCTGCTATATCAGAAATCATCATAGGAACAAAAAACGGTGAAATGCGGTCAGGTTTGCCTCTTTTATAGAGAACTTCCTGCTGATTATGATAAGTCCACATACCGCCAATTCCGGAACCAAATACTACTCCGACCCGCTCTTTATCTATATCGTCAAAGTTTATTCCGGCATCTTCTACTGCCTGTGATGAAGAAGCAATAGCATAATGAGTAAACGGATCCATCCTCTGCACTTCTTTTCTGTTTAGATAAATCTGAGGATCAAATTCTTTTACTTCGCATGCAAATTGACTTTTGAAATCCGAAGCATCAAAACGAGTAATTGGGGCAGAACCGCTTTTGCCATCCATCATTCCATTCCAGAACTCTTCTAATGTATTTCCGATAGGAGTAACCGCTCCCAATCCGGTAATAACTACTTTTGGAAAATTGTATTTAGGCATATTATCTGTCTGATTTTTTTAAAATTACTTATTTGCTTCCAGATATTCAATTACGTTACCTACTGTCTGAATTTTTTCAGCATCACTATCGTCAATTGTAATATCAAATTCTTTTTCGAATTCCATAATTAATTCTACTGTGTCTAATGAGTCTGCTCCAAGATCTTTAGTGAATGAAGCGTCATCTGTTACCTGTGATTCTTCTACGCCAAGTTTTTTTACGATTATTTCTGTAACTTTTTGTTTTAAATCTGCCATTTTTATACCTCTGAATAAGTATTAAACAAAATTTTATTAAAATTATTTACATTGCAAGACCACCATCTACATGGATTACCTGTCCGGTAATATATGCAGAATCATCGCTGCAGAAAAATGATACTACATTCGCAATATCTTCAGGCTCTGCAATTCTCTTTAACGGGATATTTTCTTCAAAATATTTTCTTTGTTCATCATTTAGTTTATCAGTCATCTCAGTTTTTACGTATCCCGGAGCTACAAGATTTACAAGAATATTTCTTGCCGAAAGTTCTTTGGCAAGAGACTTTGTAAGCCCCGTCATTCCGGCTTTTGAAGATGCATAATTTACCTGACCGGGATTACCTATAGTACCTACTACAGAGCCGATATTTATTATCCTTCCCTGCCTTTTGGACATCATATATCTGCTTACAAATTTTGAGGCGAGAAATGCACCTTTGAGATTAATATTTATCACATCATCAAAATCTTTTTCGCTCATCCTTATCAGCAAATTATCTTTTGTAATTCCGGCATTATTTACAAGAATATCAATTTTATCATATTCTTTTATGATTTCGTCTATCGCAGATTTTAATGATTCTGCATCTGATACATCCGCCTGAACAAAATGAATTCTCGAATCTGATTCCGATTCGCCGGTTATTGTCATTCCTTCTTTCGGTTCCGATCTTCCAAAAGCAAATACTGTAGCGCCGTCTTTGGCTAATCTAGCACTTACCGACCTTCCAATTCCTTTTGCTCCACCAGTTACTATTGCTATTTTATCTCTTAATTCTGCCATACCTGAAACTTTTTATTCAAAAAATTTATTTTAAATATTGAATTTACAACTTAATATGCTAAAAATCAAATGATTTTTTATAAATCTTCAAATTTATCAAATCCGGATATATTTACATCCTTAAGCGTTCTTTTTGCAAGCCCCTGCAATACACTTCCGGGACCAATTTCAGTGAAATTATCAATGCCGTCTTCTTTCATTTGTATTAGTGTCTGAGTCCATCTTACAGGAGACGTAAGCTGAAGTACCAAAGCATTCTTTATCTCATCGGCATTTACTAATTTTTTTGCGTAAACATTAGAATATACAGGCTTTACTGCATCACTGAATTTTACCTCGTTAATTGCCTTTTCAAGCTCTTCTTTTGCAGGCTTCATAAGTGGTGAATGAAAAGCACCGCTTACCACAAGCTCTTTTACAAGCCTTGCTCCTGCTTCTTTGAATGCAGAAACATTTTCCCTCAAATAATCGCGAGAGCCTGAAACTACTATTTGTCCGGGTGAATTGAAATTTGCCGCCACAACGTAATTTCCTTTTGCTTCATCTGTAAGTGAGCTGCATACTTCAATTACTTTATCATCAGATAGATTAATTACTGCAAACATCGTTCCCGGCATATCTTCTCCTGCTCTGAACATCAACTCACCCCTTTTAGCTACAAGAGTAAGTGCATCTTCAAATGAGAGAACACCGGATGCATAGAGTGCGGCATATTCACCTACTGAATGCCCTGCTGTAGCATCAAAAGATATTTTATCTTTGAGCAAATCAAAAAGAACAGCAGAATGCAGAAATATTGCAGGTTGAGTATATCTCGTTTCTTTGAGCTTATCGGCAGGACCTTCAAAGCAAATCTCACTCAGTTTAAAACCAAGTATTTCATCAGCTTGTTTTATTCTTGCATCTGCTTCAGGTATATTATCCGCAATATCTTTCAGCATACCAACATACTGAGACCCCTGACCTGAAAATAATAATACATTAGACATAATATTTCATAATTTTAATGAGACTTAATAATTAAATACTCCATTTCATAAGAATTGAACCCCAGGTAAATCCGGCTCCAAAGCTCGATAGAACAAGGTTTTGTCCTTTTTTCAGTTTGCCGCTTTCGTACCACTCGCTAAGACAAATCGGAATAGTACCTGCAGTAGTATTACCATATTTATCAATATTAATCATTACTTTTTCGGGGTCAAGCCCCATTCTTTTAGCAGTAGCTGTGATAATCCTCAGATTAGCCTGATGAGGTACAAGCCAGTCAATAGTTTCCGAACTGAGTCCGTTTCTTTCCATAATTTCTACGGATACATCCGCCATCCCTGCTACTGCTGCTTTGAATACGGGTTGCCCTTCCTGATAAATATAGTGCATGTTATTCTGTACTGTTTCTTCCGATGCAGGTCTGGCACTTCCTCCGGCATACTGTATAAGATGTTTCCCGCCTGAGCCGTCAATATGCAAAATATTATCAGTGATTCCGGTATCATCTTCAGATTTTTCGATTATACAAACTCCTGCACCGTCTCCAAAAAGAATAGCCTGAGCTCTGTCTTTGAGGTTAAGTATAGAAGTCATTTTATCAGCACCGCACAGCAGTACTTTTTTTGCCTGCCCGGATTCTACCATTTTTGCCGCAGTGATAAGTGAAAAGATAAAACCGGAGCATGCGGCAGATATGTCAAATCCCCAGGCATTCTTTAGTCCGAGCTTATCCTGTACTACTGCAGCAGTGGACGGAAACATATAGTCAGGAGTTACAGTGCCTACAATTACCATATCTATTTCATCTTTAGATATTCCTCTCTTTTGTATAGCCTCTTCAGCAGCCGGTATTATCAAATCAGAAGTAGCGCCTGTCTTGGCAAATCTTCTTTCTTTAATACCTGTTCTCGTAACTATCCATTCATCATTAGTTTCTAAATACTCTTCAAAATAAGAATTCGGATATACATCCGGTGGCAAATAATGTGCGATTGAAGTTATAGTAGCTGGCATAATTTACACTATATATTATTTTAACTTTCTTGATTTATTGCACTCTCAATTTTTTGAACGAGACCTGAACGTGTAGCATTCAAAGAACTGAGAATCAAATTTTTAATTGCCTTTGGCGTAGATTTTCCATGACCAATATAAACGATACCATTTACTCCGAGCAATGGTACTCCTCCATATTCCTGATAATCAAAATCCTTCAGCACCTTTTTCAGAGTGCTTTTGGTCATCAAAGCCTGCATTGCATTCAGCATTCCGCTTCCGGCAAAATCTTTCATTTTTGCTTTGAGAATTGTGATAAAACTCTCTGCAAATTTTAAAAGGATATTTCCGGTAAAGCCATCACATACTACCACATCAGCTTTACCACCAAAAATATCCTGTCCCTCAATATTACCAATAAAATTAAGATTGCTTTCGCTTAATAACTTATTGGCTTCTTTGTATTCTGCTATACCTTTGCTGCTTTCCTCACCTATGTTGAGAAGTCCTACTTTGGGCTTCTCTATGCCAAACACCTGATTAACATAAATATCTCCCATTACGCCAAACTCATAAAGAAACCTCGGATTGGCATCAATCGTTGCACCTGCATCTACAAGCAATACAGCTCTGTCTTTTTCTAACGGGAAAAATGTGCCGATAGTAGGTCTGCTTACCCCTTTAATTCTTCCTAAAGCCAAAGTGGCGGTAGAAAGCATAGCACCTGTGTTTCCGGCAGATGAAAAAGCATTGATTTTGCCCTCTTTTAAATGCTGAAATCCCAGATACATAGAAGACTTTTGTTTGCTTTTCACCGCTGCCATAGGTTCATCTGTCATCAGCACATCATCTTCAGAAGGTACAATCTCATAATCAAAATCAATAGTATCAGTTTTTTTTATTTCAGCTTCAATTTTTTGCTGATTACCAAAAAAAACAGGTATAAAACCGGCATTATCAGATTTGACAGCCGCAGCTACTCCTTGAACTTCACTCACAGGAGCGCTATCACTACCCATTGCATCTATTCCGATTTTAATTTTTGTATCTGCAGAAATTTCATTCATCCATTATACCTGAAAAGGGTTAATCAAATTTACGACCATTGTAATAATATACTTTCTTATTACCTTCTTTTACCACAGTAGCCCTGTGAGTATATCTGATTTCTCCCGTTTCAGGACAAGGTGCCAATTCAGGCACTTCTGCCTTGTAATGAGTTCTTCTCTTGTCTCTTCTTGTTTTTGATATTTTTCTTTTAGGATGCGCCATTACATTCTCTCAAATAATTTATTAACAAATCAATTAAATTTTATATTCTTTAACTTCGACCATGCAGCGTCAGTCTTCATCGTTGATTCATCAGCTACATGCTCAGGATAAATCTCATCAATATCCTTTTCTCTGTACTCAGGTGCTATGCGTTTCATTGGTATAGCCACAATTAATTGCTCAGCCACTTCTTCAGTAATATCAATTTCATCCTTGTCATTTTGGATGGAAAGCACTCCCGGCTCTCTTATCCTGTCTTCTTCATCAATAATTTCTTCACTACTCCGAAGGCATGTCCATTTCAAATCATTTCTGATTAATTCGGAATACTCTTCAAGTGAGCGGTCACAAGTAAACTTTGCCATACATTCCACTACACCATCAAAATTATATCTGTCTTTTATTTTTACAAGATTTCCCGATATTCGAATATCACCGAAAAACTCATCGGTTAAACCTTCTGCCTTCTCTGACGGATATTTCATATCTGTCTGAAATTTACCGTCATCCATTCCTTTTACTGAAATATAAATCATAATTATGCACTTAGCACTTTAAAAAACTTACAAATTTAAGAAGATGTTGTATTTAATACAAGCAATATCTTAATTTTCTTTACATTTTAAAAATTTTTCATAAAAAAATCAAGCTGTTTCAAAAGTCTGATTATTTACAGTTTTTTGAAACAGCTATGAATATATTTAGAAATACTTAATTGCTTCCGGTATTAGCAGAACATTGTCCGTTTTCCCTTAGCATTTCCAGATTTTTGTTTGCAGTACTGTTATCGGGCTGCAATTCAAGTACTTTTCTGTAATTTTTGCATGCGTTTGGTCCATCCTGCAGATTGTGATAAGATATTGCAAGATACAAATACGGATAAGGAGAGTCCGTGAAATACTCTTTCCATTTTGAACTTACATCAATTACATCCTGAAATGATTTATTGTCGTATTTCATTCCGGCAAGTTTACTGAATGCATTTTGTAACGCAAATTTCGAATCTGTAGTATCTGCATGCTCAATTATATACTGAAAAGTAGAGTCTGCTTTTTCGTATCGCTCAAGCTGAGCATAGGCATCACCAAGATTAATCATTGCAAAGTAAAATTCGGGATTATATTCGGTTGCTTTTGCCAAATTTTCTATTGCAGGTTCCGGTTGTTCATCATATAAATAGCTCGAGCCGATAATATAATATACCACGTGGAGCTTATCATCTTCACAGGCTTCAGTTTCCAGCCTTTGCTCAAGTATGGAAATTGCATCCTGATATTTTTTTTGTTTTTGCAAAATATAACCCATTTGATCCATAATTTTACAGTTTTGATTTGGATCCATAGCAACGGCTTCTTCCCATGTATTGATTGCATTGGCAGTATCAAGATTAAGCAGATAAGCCTGACCAAGCTTCTGAATATCCCTGATTTCTACTGTAGTATCCTGCCTTACATTCTTATAAGTATTAATTGCTTCATCATACTCTTCCATATCAAAATAACATCTCGCAAGGAAAAGCTCTGCTTTAGTCTGCACAGAATCGATATTTTCTTTTACTATATTTAAGTGAGTAATAGCAGAATCGCATCTTCCGATATTCTCAAGCGACTGAGCCAGATACCATCTTGCAAGGTCGTCATTAGGTCTTAACTGTATGTATTTATTTAATGATAATGCAGACTTTTCATACTGACTTGCAAGAAAATAAATAAAACCCTGCTCGTACTGAGCTTTTGCATTATTAGGGTCCATTTTAGTTACCTGATTCCACTCTTTGAGCGATTTCTTAAACAGTTCCTGCGAAAGTTCGTCATTAGATTCTTTATTAGCAAGCCAGAAATAGGAAGTAGCAAGTTTCATCCTTGTATCAATCAGAGCAGGCTCCATTTCCAGTGCTTTTTCATAGTTCATTTTTGCCAACTGATATACATCTCTTGCAAAATACAAATCACCGAGAGCTGTAAGTATCTGAGGATTTTCATCATCTATTCTTTTAGCTTTTGTAATGTAAAGTTCGGCTTCGTCATCATTGCCGTTTCTTATTTGAATATCAGCAATAGTAAGGAAATTTTCAATGTTTTTATCATCGTCTCTTTCATCATCAATCAAGTCTTTCATTATTTCAATAGCTTCTTCATATTCATTTATATAGGATTTGGCTAATGCAAGTTTTCTTAAAGTTTTTGGCTCTCTTCTGTCAATATCATCAGCCATTTCATACATTTTATGAGCATTTTCATATTCACGCAGTTCCATATACACATCTCCGGCAATAAGGTGTATCGGGACGTCTTTTGGATTGTTTTCAATCAGTTGTGGTATCAATTCTGCAGCAGCAGGATATTCCGAATTTTCAAGATAGTTGTAAAATTCATCTTTTGTATTTTGTGCAGTTAGCACAACTGATGAAAAGAAGATAATTACAATTACCGACAAAAAGTGTTTCATAATAAAAACCTCTATTATTGTGGATTTAATTTGAATTTTGCATAAGTTGGTACAATACCGTAATCTAAGAAATATTTCTGTGCCACTGTTTCTTTGGCGAGATAAGTAGCAAACCAGTATGGCAAGTCTCTTTTATTTTTGAGCAGATATACATAATATCTGACAATAAAAGGATATTTTCGCATTAGAATATATGCCTGATGCACTTCTTGGGGATACTGGTGTTTCTGTGTGGAGTCATTGAAAAAGCCAACTCTGAATGGTTTCAGTTCGTCTTCATTTATAATATGCGACAAATATCCTACGCCTATAGCATCTCTGTTGGATTTTACAAAATTCTTTACAGAATCAACTCCGTCAAAAAGTCTGAAGGGATGTTTAATATCACTGCCATCCATTACAAGATTTAGCAGATTAGCATAATCAGAGGAATTCTGATTATTCAGTGCAAATAAAGGTTCAGTTTTGATTTCAGGATGCAAATCAACTAATTTAAGTTCATTTGAAAGCACCTGCTTTATCTGTCCGGCATTAATTGTATCTACCGGATAATCCTTATTTGCATAAAATACCAGAGCATCTTCGGCTATTACCATTCTAAGATGCTTTTCCACATTATACTCATTCATTAGCGAATCTTCATCTTTCAGATAATCTCTTGCGATTACGCTTGCACGTGTATTACCTGAAAGTAAAAGAGCCATTGCTTTTCTTGCATTTAATGTATCATATGAAAATTTCACCTTTTCATATCTGTTATCATAAAGACTAAAAGCAGAATCAAGAACGCCGGTAATTGACTCATCACACACTATTTCAAGTATGCCTGAATCCATAGTTTCCCTTACAGGTTCACCGAATTCATCAACTTTCTTATCTTCACCACAGGAAAACAATCCTGCTGTAAAAATCAATATAATAATATATTTAAACATTTTATTCCTTATTCTCTGTATGCCTGTATCTTCTCAGTGCATTTCTATAGACGATTATCCTGTAAATTCCGTATAAAATGAAAATCGCTCCCATTACTCTGAATACAGAATCATCCACCATCACATTTTCAGGTTTAAAAAAGCCGCTTAGTAATATTATACCAATCACTACAATCAGTACTTTAACACCATAATTCAAAATTTTTCCAAACATAACCAAGCGGCTCAATTAAACACAAAAAACAATTATCTTAATTTAAAAGTAATCGGAATACTAACCCAAACCATTACAGGTTGATTATTCTGAATAGCAGGAGTAAAAGTTGCTTTTTCTACAGCATTTTTAGCAGATTCTACAAGAAGCTGACTATCAGTCTGCATTACAGCCACTTTTCTTACAGAACCGTCAGTATCTACGAGTACTCTAAGGATTACTTTACCTTCAATACCGGCTTTTTTAGCCATTTCAGGATATACAACAGATTTTTGCAATTCTGCCATATCAGTCTGAGGCTGTTTCTCTACCGGTATAAATTCATCCATTGCAGGCTCTTCCACCTTTTTCACGTTGAGATCATCAGATTCATCAAAATCTATATTAGCAGAAAAATCACCGAGGTCTTCGCCTGTACCACCTTCTGCAGAAGCTCTGGACATCACATCCATAGTAGCAAAATCCTGCATTTCGGGTGTAATCTGAGCATCAGGTACAGGAACCGGATTACCGGCACGAGCGGCAGGTCCTGTATTAATTACCTGTTGCATATCAGGTGGTGGAGCTACTTCATCTGCAGCTTCATCCGGAGCTGCAAGCTCTTCAAGAGTCATGGTATTCACAGGATTGAAATTCATAATTTCTGCTCTGGTAGCATCTACATCACTCTGCAAGAAAAAATTCATAACTACAAGCAATGCAATAATACCTGCTGTAATAAAAAATGCTTTCCACGTATTTTTTCTGATAAAATCTTTTATCTCTATCGCACCATATGTCGAAGGTGTTATTTTTACAACAACTGATTCAGCCATTTTATTCACCTCCCTTTACTGCTTCTAATTCTTCAAGTTCTTCTTCTGTAATATCAGCAATAGTAAATCTTCTCTCTCTTACTTTTTGCTCACCGGTTTCATCGGTCATTTTTCTTACTTCTGTCTGAATTTGTGATTCAGCGAGATTTAACTCGTCCAGCACATTCACAACATATTCATAAGTTGCTTCATTTGATACTTTAAGAGCAGTAATAATCTTGTTTGGATCGACTGCATCGAGATGCTGTCTTATAGCAAGATTCTGTACTTTGCTGACATCTGTTTCTTCGGGTGGATTTGACCCCTTTCTCCAGTACAACTCATTGTCTTCCGTGAGAAAAATTGTAAACAAATCCGACTCTCTTACCTCTACAGCTTCTTTTCTTTCAGGCGGAACACTCATTTCCATTACCTGAGGAGATGCCATAGTAGTAGTAAACATAAAAAATGTAAGCAAGAGAAACGTAATATCCACGAGCGGAGTCATATCTATTTTGAATCCAACTCTACTTTTGGGCTTTCTAACCGAGGAACCTCTTTTTTGCTTTTGTCCTCCGCCTAAAGCTTCACCGCCTCCAGCCATATTTATCTCCTTCTATTTATTCATCATCTTAATTAATAGATACATTAAGCCTGCAAAAAGTTACAAGCCACCGCCTTTTTTATCGGTAACGTAATTAAATTTTGTAGCTCTGTTTTTCCTGAGAGCATCCATTGCATCACTTACATATTCAAATCTCAGACGTTTATCCGCATCTATAGCAAACTTTGTATCCGAATTTGTCATCATAGTATATTTGATTGCATTGGAAAGCTGCTCGTAAGTAACAGGAATAAGAGCTTTATTTTGAAATTCGCCATCTACTTTAAGGTTTGCCCATACTTTTTCTCTGTCCATTTCATTAGTCATGGCATAAAAATACAAAGTATCGGTATCAATAGAATCTATTGCAATTTTTACTGTTGCAAGATCTACATCAGGCACTTTTGAAGTATCGGCTGAAGATGCCGGTCTGTCGATTACGAACTTTTGCTCTGCTTCTGCTTCTGTCTTAAACTTAGCAGTAAACATAAAGAAAGTAAGCAAGAGGAACGTAATATCCACAAGCGGCGTCATATCTATTACAAATCCGACTCTTTTCTTTTTTGGTTTTGACACTTGTTACTCCTAAACCGCATTTGCGGTTGATTTTTTACAACATATTTATTAATATAAACGAATTCTTTTCAGAAATTATTTTTTCACTCTCAAAGTAAAGATTTGAGTTACATTCTGAATAGCTTCATCTATCATATATGTATAATCATCTGCTTTTGTAGTGAAATAGTTGTAACCAACTATCGCAATGATTGCACCAAGCAATCCACCGGCAGTATTATAAAGTGCCTCTGAAATACCTACTGAAAGCTGAATAGCAGAAACTGTACCTGACTCTGCAAGTGCGCGGAACGCTCTAATCATACCGATAGTAGTACCAAGAAGTCCGAAAAGTACGGAGATTGATGCTACAGTAGATAAAATCACCAAATTCTTCTCTAAAAGAGGAGTTTCAAGATTCATTGTCTCATCAATAGTTCTCTGAATTTCAGAAATTTTCTTGTCTGATGCAAATTCAGGATCGTTTTCTACTTCTTTGAATCTCTGAATTGCCGCTTTTAGCACATTAGCCATGCTTCCCCGCTGTTTATCGCATTCCTGCTCAGCTTCATCAATTTTGCCTTCTTCAAGTAATTTTACGACTTTTCTTCTGAATGTCTCAACATTACCTTTACCTTTGGCTTTATTTATTGAAAAAGCTCTCTCAATAGAAAAAGTAAAACCTATTATTACAAATGACATTAGAATACCAACGATAGGTCCGCCTGTATAAATTACACCAAGCAAACTTTCCGGTTTTGGCTGGTGATAATCAATTTCCCCTGTCAGTTCGTCTCTGAGAAAGTTATCAGGATCTCCGAGAATCTGGTAATAAATTGTGTAGGCAATAACTAATGCTAATGCAATTACGATAACATTAAATGCGTTTTTCATAAAATAACCCCATAATTAAAAAAATATTATAAATTAAATTATACTACAATGATTTTATTGCTTCCTGAATACTTGCCTTAATTGTAAATACCAGTGAAAGCTTGGTAATTACAAATATATGCTCTATTGCTTTATTCACATTACATAAAATAAGCTTACCGCCTTTCTTAATATAGCTGGCATGAGATGCTATCAGAACTCCGATAGCAGAAGAATTCAAATATGTTACTTCTTCAAAATTTAGAATTATGCTCTTGTAATCTTCTTTAGCCAGTTCTTTCAAAGTTTCTTTTAACTGCTCGGTATGCTCTCCACCCACAAACTGTCCTTTCAAATGAAGGATTACAGCACCATTCGTTTTTTCTATTTTAATCTGTTCCATAAAACACCCATTCATATATTACTTATTTTTTTATAAAAAATGATATTTTCACTTTTCATATTATGCAAAATAACATTTTATATAAAGAATATCGAACAAAAAATTCAAAAAATTCAAATAAAACAATATTTTAACTTATCCTTAATATTCACATTACATAAAGACACTTCAGAAAGCAAAAAAGTTACCAATGCATACTCTGTTTATTTCTGAAAAGTCTTTTTTAAATTTTATTTCAAATCCTTTACTACTGAAA
>CAZIXJ010000016.1:0-15853 GCA_964542835.1 uncultured Hyphomicrobiales bacterium | reverse complement strand
CGCTTTCCTCCTTTCATAAAGGAGGTGGCTCGGCACAGCCGAGACGGAGGATTATTTTACCCGTTGGGTAAACCCAACGGTTGCATTTTTTCTCAACCATCGGGTTCACCCGATGGGAATCAAATCAAAGAACATTTTTTTCTAAATTTCTAATTCCCTGCCACAAAGACGAGGCACCGCCTCGTCTCTACGCTTTCCTCCTTTCCAAAAGGAGGTGGCTCGGCACAGCCGAGACGGAGGATTATCTCCTTGCCTGCCACAAAGGCGATTCTATCCATAATCTACGAGGTTTTCAGCGATCCTGAATGTTTAGGATTCTTTTAGCATTTCCTGTATTTCGGGAAATGGGGAAAGCACTCTTTCCAATACGCCGTGAATATGAGAAATTGCAATGCCATAATTAGTTATTGGTACTTTATTAACTCTTGCCTTTTCTATTCTGATTAATTTTTCATTCCTTGTAAGCATACAAGCACCACAGTGAATTATCACCCTGAAATCATTCAGATTACCCGGATAATCTCTTCCGCATGCTACCTCATAATTAAGCTCTTTTCCGGAAAATTCATTCAGC
The DNA here is from genome assembly GCA_964542835.1 of uncultured Hyphomicrobiales bacterium. Classification (GTDB taxonomy): domain Bacteria; phylum Bacteroidota; class Ignavibacteria; order Kapaibacteriales; family UBA2268; genus CAZIXJ01. The sequence continues at coordinate 15,279 of CAZIXJ010000016.1, read as the reverse complement.
CATTTTGGTATTTTCACTCGCCCAATGTCATCTTCCATAGGATGATGTGAGCAGGTTTCTGCTATCATAATTTTATCTTTCTCAGTCAGATTATTAAGAGCCTTCACTCCTTTTACTTCTTCATACAAATCCCCCTTATATCTTGAAAAAAGTATCGAGAAAGTAGTACATTTAATATGTTTAGGCGTTTCGGCTACCATTCTGTCCACCACCTGCGAATCACAAACCACGAGTGCGGGTTCTTTATTCAAATATGACAGAGTATCGAGGTAATCAGTTTCTTTAGTAATTATACAAATCGCATCGCCGTCCAGTGCATCTCTTATTGCCTGCACCTGAGGCAGAATTATCCTGCCTTTTGGAGCTTCAATATCTATTGGAACGATTAATAATACAATATCTCCCGGATTAATCAAATCATTGAGCAAAGGCAGAGGCTTAATAAAATCATCCGGCAGTATTTTGATTAATTCATTTTTGAAATCAATTATATAATTATTCCGATTGATTAAATCTTCAGACGAACAAAGCAAAATCCTTTTGGAGTATTTTTTTAGCTTGGTTAAAAATTCTTTGGAAGGTTCTTTCAAATCAATTTTATTAATTGCAATAATAAACGGTATCTCTCTTTTATTCAATTCCGTTGCCAGCATTTCTTCATATTCATCCCATTTGTCGGGTTCTGCTATCAGAACGGCACAATCGGCTCTTTCGAATACTTTTTTAGCTCTTTCGATACGTCTGCCGGATAGAGCTGTAATATCATTAATGCCCGCTGTATCAAGAAATGTAACGGGTCCTACGGGAAGGAGTTCCATAGATTTTTCCACGACATCGGTAGTAGTGCCGGGGATTTCAGAAGTTATAGCTACATCCTGATTGGCAATCATATTCAGAAAACTTGATTTTCCTACGTTGGTTCTTCCGAATATTCCAATCTGAAGCCTTAGTGATTTTGGAGATTTTATCATAATATTTTTATTTCAAAATTTAAAAAAAAATGAGTTTATTAACTCTTTACAAAAATAATACTTTTATACATCTTATCAATATAATCCTTAAATATTTCCCTCTTCTTATTACCAAACTTTTATGAAGCATATTTTACCCCAACCACATCATATCTTTTTACGAATTAAACAAGTTGTAAATTTAAAATAAATAACAGGCTCTATTCAATCTGCTAAAATCTTTTTACTTTTGATTTTTAAACAAATAAAGCAAACAAATATCAAAACATTTTTACTTCACAATTAAATAAAAATCTACTTTAATACGTAATAACTAATATTTGTTAAAATAATACTAAAATATCATGAAAAAATTACTACTAATAATAATTGCTTTATCGCTTGGATTTGTATCCTGCGATGATTCATCTACAGATGCGGAAGCATTTCTTACAGATTATGATAAAATGCTATCACAGCCGGGATTCCAATGGATTCCACTCAGAAAAGACCAATACGAACCCAAACCCGAATTTGTAGATTCAGTAAAAAAATATTTCGATGCCAATATATTTGATTTTTATATGTTTGCCAAACCAAGCTGCACTTGTGAAGGCTCACATAATCAAATTGCATATCTATTTGATATTTTTGATGAAGCAGAAATCAGCTATGATAACTGCTCTGTTTATGCTATGAATTCTATTAATAATACTCATCCATTTGAAGAAATTCTTGTAATTAATGAATTGCCTGCTTTTTATGTACTCAGGAATGGTGAGGTTTATTATTCTATAAGAGATACGCTGAATAAAAGATTAGACAATTCAAAAGAAGCTACTCTGGAAAAAATATTATTTGAAGCACTAAAAGGAGAATAATATGAATTACTGGCTTGTAAAATCCGACCCCGATGCTTACTCATGGAATGATTTGAAAAATGACAAAAAGACGGACTGGGACGGAGTAAGAAACTATCAGGCACGAAATAATCTCAAAAAAATGGAAATAGGAGATTTGGTATATATTTATGAAAGCGTAACATCAAAGGAAATAAAAGGATATGTTGAAGTAACCCGTGATTTTTTTCAGGATACCACGACAGATGATGATAGATGGGTAGCCGTAGAGCTTGAGTATAAAAATGAATTAAAATCTCCGGTGAGCCTGAAAGAAATCAAAGCTAATGAGGAATTGCAGGATATTGCTTTGATAAAACAAAGCAGATTATCAGTAATGCCCCTTACAAAAATTGAGTTTGACACAATTCTTAAAATGGGTAATTCATAATGCAGACTATCAGATTGTGGTTTACTGATTTTTGGCCTCTTTTTAATCAAAAAGATAATTTTTTTATTGACTTTCTTAGTAAGAAATATAGTCTGATACTAGATAGCGAAAAGCCTGATTTTTTGTTTTATTCAAATTTTGGAGTTGATTACAAGAAATACAACTGCACAAAAATTTATTTTACGGGAGAAAACGTAAGACCTGATTTCAATGAATGCGACTATGCTCTTTCTTTTGATTATTCCGATAATCCAAGAAATTATAGATTTCCCCTATATTTAATTTATGATGATATTAACAAGTTGACTCGCAAAAAGCCATCTTTTGATGATTTTTTAAAAGAAAAAACCAAATTTTGTAATTTCATTTTTTCCAATCCCAATAATCCGTTCAGAAATGAATTTTTCAAAAAATTATCACGCTATAAAAAAGTGGATTCCGCAGGAAGACTGTATAATAACACCAAATTTTATGCAAAAAGTAAACTCGACTTAATTAAAGACTATAAATTTACAATCGCAATAGAAAATGAATCATTCCCGGGCTATACAACAGAAAAAATATTCGAGCCAATGCTTGTACAGAGTATGCCTGTTTACTGGGGAAACCCACTTGTAGAGAATGATTTCAATACAGAAAGTTTCGTAAATATTCATGATTTTGAATCGGCAGATGATGCAATAGATTACATAATCGAATTAGACAGAGATGAGCAAAAATATTATGAGGTTTACCAAAAACCTTATTTGAATGGAAATGAAATACCTGACTTTGCAAACAAAAAGCGGATATTTGATAATTTCGATAAGATTTTCAATGATAAGATAATACCCGTTTCATCAAAATCTCCCGCAGCTTCAATATCAAAACTTGACAAAACATTATGGATGACAGAAAATAAAATTAATTTTTTACAGGATTCATATATTAGCAAAATTGAAAATTTTAATCTTTTAAAAGCAAAGATAAAACTGAAGAAACTAATTGGAGGCTAATTCCGAATGCTTCCATCTTTTATGCTGCCATGACCACAAATCAGGATATTCTCTGATAACTTTCTCAAGTTCTTTTACGTGCATTTGAGTTAGTTCTTTTATTCCTTCCTTAGTGTTGGGAATGCCTGCAGTATTAAGTTGAAATATATTTGTTTTATAAGTGCAGTCATCCTGTCTCACCGCAAATCCCATTATTACGGGTACATTAAATTTCAAAGCAAGTGCTGCAGGAGCTTCATATGTAGCAGCCGGCTTTCCGAAAAAATCTACGAAGACGTCTTTGTCTTTAGTGGCACTTTGATCGGCAAGAAGAGCTATGGCTTCGTTATTTCTTATAGATTTAATAATGGTTCTCGCTGCATTTTTCATAGATACAATTTTATTTCCGCCTCTGGTTCTGTATTTATTAAGTACTTTATCAGCAAATTTATTTTTCTGATGCTTTACTATTACCGTAACCGGTATATCAGTAATTAATCCTGTAACATAAGCTAAAAGCTCCCAGTTCCCAAAATGAGCAGAAAGAAATATAATACCTCTCCCCTCTTTTTTTAATTCTTCAATTAATTCAAGATTTTCAAATTTCACATATTTTTTAAAATCTTCTTCGTTCATCGAATAAAATGCAGTAAGCTCTGCAAGAGTAATACCGAGATTTCTGTATGAATTTACAAGAATAGTACTACATTTCTTATCAGAGTAATCGGGGAATGCGTTACGAATATTGTCATAGGTAATTCTTTCTCTTTTTTTGCTCAGAATTCGTAAAGCATCACCAATAATACCGCCAAGCTTGTTTCTTCCTCTTATACTTAATTTGGAAGAAATAAAGCCGACAAAAATCAATATTAAATATACAATATAATTAATAATTTCCCTCCCTTCTCTCTTGATATTTTTGGTCGCTATCAGGCTCATTCTTCATATTATATCTCAGTACGTGGTTATCAAACCAGTTATGGTCCTGTATTTCTCCAAAAACTGTAGAATGTACAAGGATAAAATCATTAAATCCCTGCTTATCTACAAAAATGAATTTAGAGCCACCCTGAATATCATTATAAAACCATTCCTCATATGCATTAAGGTCGCCTTCAGCTACGTGTAGGTCTCTTTGATCAGGAAAGCCATACTTAAGCAATACTCTTCCTCTGTCGGTATTCCAGCCTTCGTCATTAAGACCATAACGAAAATGCAAATTTGCAAAATCAATTGCTTTTATGAAATCCCGCCTGGCCGTATTTACATAACTGTTAGTGTCAGTATCACGTTCTTTCCAGAATTTATAGAGGAACCTCTGTCTTGCCCTGTGCGTATTAAGCATCTCATAGGCTTTTACCTCTTCTTTCCGGGCAATAATTCTAATCTGCCTGAATTCAGAATCAATTCTTTCAGGAGGCATACCCGAAAATTCGGACTTTTCAAAAGTAGCACTTTCAGTAAATCTCGTAATTAATTCAGGCTTTACGTATTTATTAATAAGAAAGAATTTTGTTTGTCTCGTAATATTTACTACAGGTTCGTTAATTGGGTAAGATAATTCCACATCTACAAAATAAGTGCCTGTAGGAAGCATTGAAATAGGCTGGCTAATTGTATTGACAATTAAATCAGAATATGAACTTTTACGTGTAGGTATCTTAAATACCTCTCTTTTGGCACCGTCATATACCGTATAAGTGATATTGAAACCATCAGGTGAATATTTTTTTGCGTTATATACTTCAAAATATAGTCTTAATTCGTAAGGCTCTCTGTCTATTATGTAAGACGGATTAGGAATTACATAATAATTATTCTTCAAAAACATTTTATCGTATTTTACTTTGGCGGAATCTTTTAACTCAATTAATTTTGCCAACTGAATATCACTAATATCAATATTTCTCTCATCAAATTTATTGATATTAACTTTGAATTCAAGTTTTGCAGAATCACCGGAATTTTTATCTTTTACCTTAAACAAACACTGATGTTCTCCGGGATTCATTTCGTATGCTCGCATACCGAATACGTTATTCTGATGATTTTCGGGATTTTTCTCATACTGAGCCGGTACATTAAACCTGTCCACTACTGTGATTTTATCGTTTTTCTCAGCAATAAAATCAATTTCGAGTTCACCTCTGAATCCGGCGGCATTTTCATTATACGTTAGCATAGTATCGGGAAACGAATAGTACAACTCCCAGATTACTTTACCATCTTTGTAATTAAAAGTCGCAAAATCCAAATCAATAGATAAATTTTTCGCAAAAGAAAAATTTAAAGCAACAAACACTAATAAAATCAAAACACTTCTAAACATATCTTCACCTTGCAAATATTATAAAATAATTGCCGTTAAATTATAAACAATTTAACGGCAATTAAAGTTACAAACAAATAAAAAATTATCTAATATTCAAAGATACAGATATTCTGTTTACCAGTCCGAGATCCTGAGTAGGATTTATTGCATAGTCAATTCTTCCGTTGAAACCACCGCTGTAGTATTTGAAACCAAATCCACCGGTAAGCCCTAACTGATCATGACCAAACATATATCCCGCTCTGATAAAAAGCAAATCTTTCCATGCGTATTCACTGCCAAGTGCGAAAAGCTCAGGAGCATCCGAAATTGTAGTGAAATCTAATGCTGCTTTTACGAGGTGATCTTCCATATCAATTACATCTGCCGACATACCTGCACGGAATGAAATAGGCATAGCATAGTCATACCCTCTGTAAGTTGCATCAAGCGGAGCCTGATTAAGTGCATCAAATATCTTCTTGGAAGTGTGTAAGTCTTGTCCCTGATATGCCATTTCTGCACCAAGATTATGAATTGAGAATCCTAAAGTAATTCCCTGTATTCCTGTCTGATACTTAGTTCCCACATCAAAAGCAAAATTATTGCTTTTTAGTGTATTTATGCTGTTATATACATATTTTGCAGTTACACCAAAAGAAAACTGCTCAGTAAGATAGCCGGAAAAAGTAAGCCCTGCGGCTACGTCCTGCAATCTGTAATATGAGCCTGTACCATCATCTTTTGCTATTGTAGTAATCTCTATATCGTCGCTTGAGAGCGAGATAAAATGTGCTGCCAAAGAAAAATCATTTCCTATCGGTGCTGATACTGCTGCAAAATTATGCTTCATATCTGCAAACCATGTAGAATATGAAAAATCAACCGCTACTCCTTCGATATCTGCAATCCCTGCAGGATTCCAAAATATTGAAGATAAATCATTAGCAACTGAACCATATGCACCGCCCATTCCTGACGCTCTCGCTCCTACTCCAATCTTTAGGAAAGCAGAGCCTGAGCCACCTACTTTGTTAAAATCACCGCCTGCAGAAGAACTCTGTGCCACATTATTTTCTAATGAATACAGGCTGCTCGCAGTAAACAACGTAATTATTATTATTGATAAAATGCGTTTCATTTTAAATAACTCCATTTATTTTTTCTTAATTAATTCTAAATAATCGGCTGCTGCAAAATGCAGCAGCCATTTACTTTTTAAAGTCCTTTATCATTCAAATTAAATCCGCCTACTACTACTGAGAACTTCTTAACAGTCTGAGCTCCGTCAGGAGTAGTAATTACAGCTATGAATCCCTGAGACTGTACTCTCTGTTTGTTTTTGGACATAAGGTCCCAAACCTGAACTCCGTGTCTGTCTTTTTCTTCACCACTGTATTTATCATGATCAAGAGAAATTATCAATTCGCCGTTTACTGTGAAAATGTCAATAGTACATACTTCAGGTAATTTTGTAAAATACAGCTTATTATCATAAGGTGATTTTACGCCCTGATGCGAAATATAATAAGGATTAGGAACTACATTTACCTGATCCATCAAATCATCAGTCAGTTCTTCAGTAGGAGTTTTATCTGAAACTTTCACGAGTACTTTAGCACCCGGCATCGGAAGTCCAAATGCACCGCCAATCGTTTTCAGAGTAATTTTATCTCCCGGCTTGAAATCTTCGCCATATACGTATTCATCCGTATCCACTCTGTCAAAATCATAGCCATCTTCCATCATTTTTCCTGTATTGGCATAATCAAGAGCAAAGTAAACACCACCAATATTAATTGTATGAGTAAAGTCGATATTTTCTCCGTCACTATTTGTAGTGCTCAGATAATATCTTCCCTGAGTACCAACATTAGAAATTGATACATCATCAAGTTTATCAGGTGAATTTAACACTTTAGTAGGCAATGCAAAACTTCTTGCGCCTCTTGCATCATGAAATCCGTAAGCAGCCAAATTATATTTTCCGATAAATTCATTAGTAGGAAGCTTATAATCGGTTTTATTGTCAATAGGATATTTAGCTTCTTCAATTGCAGCAATATTATGAGGATGAGGGAAACTTCTCGGAGCAATGTCAATTTCTCCAAGCATAAATCCCTCGGTATCAGGAATAGTCATATGAGGCATCTCATTTGGATACTGCACTACATCCTGAGTTCCGTCAGGCATCACTACGTCTCTTCTCATCTTGTTATTAACTTTTACCTCAAGATAGTCTGCTGTAATTGTTTCCTGAGTTCCGTCATTGTAAACCACAGGGAATGATTCCGTACCACCGGGCAGGAATTCTACTTCGTATTCGCCCGGTCCGTTATTGAAACTACCATCCATAAAGGCAATACTTGCATATCCTAGATTTGGATCAAATGCAATTGGTCCGCTTTTTACAACGTAATCAGTAGCCCTTACAGGTGTAACTGCAGAAACTCCGTCATCTTTAGCTGTTTCATTAGTGGTTTTATCCGCTCTGAATTTACCACCATATTGGGAAATATAGAAGTCAAAGCTAAAACCTAAATTGCCATATCCCGGCAATATTTGTCCACCAGGGCGGAAACCGTAAATATTACAGAAACCGGGGTCGTTGAAATCACCTGTAAAGAAATTACCTTCTCTGTGTCTTACTTCGCGACTGTCAGGTTTATTAAATGTAATTGTATCACCGGTCTGCTCATCTATGATTGTCTCGTTATTAGGTACTAGTACATAAGACTGAGCATCCTGAGTAAATAATCCAATATATGAATAATTACAAGGAACTACTTCATAAAGAATATTATCTCTGTATATCAATTCACCGGTACTTTGTCTTCTTAATGTAGCCTGTGTCTGATATAATGTAATAGGTACACCTGTTTCCGAACCGGAGAATAAAATGTCGCTATGAGACCAGGTTGGCTCAAATTCAAGTTCAAGAATCTCTCCTCCAAATTCCTGGAGAGTTCTGTCTAGATCTATACTGAAAAATTCAAAATTACGAAGGCCACCAATTTTGGAAGAATCTACGCTTACAACTTCGAAATTAACTCTTTCGCTTGCTTCTGCTGCAGCCGGATAAACTTTTTCAAGATTAGGCAAGCCTTCTGAAGCATCATTTATTTTTTGTTCAGTAGGCTGAAGATAATCACCTTCATCAAAAGCAAGGACTTTGTAATAATAATCCATATTATTAATAAGTTTTTCTGTTTCAGTAGGGTCATCACTTGTAGTTATTACGCCATCATTATTATCATCACCGAGGTCAAAATATGTATTATTGTTCGTAATACGTTCCATAAAAGGTATCATGACATCCTGCTTTACAATAGAGTCTGATTGCAGATCAGTAAATGTAATATCGTCGATTTTACCTTCTTTTATGAATTTATACATATAGTTATGAAGCTCCTGCACCCATTCTCTGTCTCTCATAAATGATGCAGTAGTTTTATTTTTGACAAGTGCATCAATTACCCATGTATCAGCACCGTTTATTTCGGCTTTTTTGTATGTATCTTTTAGATAAACCTCATTAATATATGTGAGGACATCTTCTACAACAGGTTCGCCATCGTCATCATATACTATATCACCATTTTCATCAGTTTGATAAGTAGTGTCTCTTATTTCCACCACCCCATCTGCAAACTCTTCAAAAATATCTTCATATCTGCTCGGAGAAATCTCAACAGTTCTTTTTCTGAAAAACATAGGATTATATTTCTGAACTGATGGATTAATCTGTGCTACTCCAACCATTTCGTCCCAGAGTTTATTATTAATATCCGGTCTGAAATATCTGTCAGTTTGGGTATTTTTATTAGCAGAAGTATTCCATAAATCCCACCAGTAAGGTCCCCATGGTTTTGAGCTGAAGGATGTATCAATAAAAATCGTAGGATCCGGTAAATACGCAAAGAAAGAAGTATCATCAATTACAGGATTATAAATTTTCGGAACGTATCCGTTAAGAGCTAACGGGCTGTTTCCGTTTACCTGTAAATCAAAATCAGAAACTCTTACTCCATTCGGTATTCTCATTACGTAAAATGCCATTGTATCAAGTACTTCACCACTCTGATCCACGTAAGGACCGATAATTCTCAATGAATCTATAAACGGCTGTGTTTCATCATTGCCGGGACCTGCTCTTCTTGATGAAGATACAAATGGCTTAGGCAATCTATATTCTGCAATTTGCTTCCAGCCAAAAGGACCACTTCTTTCAGTAGAATTAGAATTATATTCATCAAGGTCAGTTCTTCTTGCTCTGTAAATAGAATAGCCCATAAAGTCCAGACCTCTTTCGTATTCATCATCAGAAAGCACAGAAGTGCTGTCCCATTTTATCATAGTAGCATTGTTATATCCAATTGCTTCAGTAATTACAGACCTGTCCGGAGGTCTTGGAGCCTGGAAGTTATTATCATAAACAGTCTGCATAAATTTATCTTTTCTGACAAGCTCGGCAAGGTCATCTTTGCTTCCATCAGGCTCATCTTTTACTGCCGGTGTTGCAAGTACAATTCCTACCACTACTCTTACTGTATCGGCAGGACGAACATGGAACGGACCGGTAGCCATCATAAATCTTTTGTCACCGGCACCTGTCTCACCTTCTATTACACCTTCAGACATAAATGTATATCGAACATCATCTTCCTGTTTGTCATTCTCGATAGACCAGTTTCTGAACGTAACAAGACCAAGCTGCTCCTCATTAGGATATACTTTTTTATCTTTACGAACAAACTTGTATTTGGAAAGCTGTTCTTCAGTCATATCGGCAGGTGGTACTTCTGTAATTACCGTATCAATTATAGGTTTTGTTGTGTCGTTATCTTCATGAACGAAAGTAGAATCATAAAAATGATATGCTGCCGGAGATTCAAGAAAGTCGAATCCGAGATAACCAAACCCCTGCCCTCTTTCGCCACGTTCAGAATTTGACCACTGATATGCCAGGTTAAGAGTAGAATCCCATTCGTAGAAGTTAGCCCTGTCATTACCTGCACCAAACTGTGTCTGAGGCTGAAGAGCAATATCCACGTCCATTACCGGTGCAAGCCAGCAATCATAAAGAGTATCTTTTGAATAATTAGTCAATTCATATTTAAGAAATATAAAATCTTTATAATCACCAAATCCCCATGAATATATCATCTGCTCGTACTGTAATTTCAAAGGATAGCCCTGCTCAGCTCTTGCCGATGGACCACCGTCATATCTTTCAAGTTGTGTATCTTTATAAGTAGAGAATATATCTTCTCCTGAGATAAATGCAGGTCCTTTAGGATATGTATTTGTATTTCTTTTGCCTTCATCTTCTACATAATAACCGAAGTATCGGTCGAACTGAAGTGTATCTGTCGGGTCATCACTGGAATCCCAGATGGGCCAGTTTTCATAATTGCCCCCACCGATTACTTCACCGGAACCCGGCACGAAATCAGTTGAGAAATATGTTCTGTATTTTGTAATCTCTGTAGGGTCATATTCATACTGGTCAAGCGCTTCAGGACCGTTTGGTCCTTCAGGGTTTATGCGTCCCGGCACCATCCACGACCTTCCGTTGTTTGGATTATAAGTAATAGTAACGTAATTTCTTCTGAATTCAGAAGTATCATATTGCTTTTTAGTAGCACCAAACCACAAACCACCGGCAAAGAAATACTGGTTACGTGAGCCGCGTGGCCATATACCGCCACCAACCCGGTTACGAATATCATAACCAAATATACCATAGTTTGTAGTATAAAATTCAAAATTTGAGACTGTATTTTTTTGCAGATCAAAAACGCCGGTTACCAGCCTTTCCTGAAATTCATCATTATCTTTGCCGTATTTACTTCTGTCTATGTCAGCATAAGAAGTAAGGGCAGAAAAAATCATCAGTAATCCGGCTAGAGGGATTAAAAGAAGATTGATTTTATTTTTATACATAATTTCCTCGTTTGTATTTATTTCAATTTATTAAAAAATATTTTTTACAATTAAAAATTAAACATTACACCCATATAGATTGTTCTTGGAGTCTGGAACTGCCTTCTGAACTTCATTAAATGCTCAATGTAATTTATGTAACTTTCATACTGCTCAGCCTGAGTTACGATTCCGTTTTTATCAAAGTCGGAGTCAGGGCTGTATTTTCTTCTTCCCAAATCGTCATACTGTCCCGGACTGAATGATTCCTCAATAGCGAAGTCTGCTTCTTTATAATAAGCAGTATTTGGGAAGTTACCAATTTCAGTGTAAAGAGAAATACCGTCATCATTAGGGTCGCTAGTAGCAGAATAATAACTAACTGCAGCAGTTCTGTTTAATAAATTGTAAACATTTACAAAGAACTCTACTCTTGAATTTCCTGCAGATTCACCGAATATATCTTTCATCATAAATGCTTTTGAAAACTGCATATCAAGGTTCCATCTGTCAGGATGTCTAAGAGCATTCATATCACTGATTCTCGTACCGCCCGGCTCTGTTTTTGAATATGGTGTACCTGTTCTGTAAGTACCCGTAAAAGCAAGTATTGTATTTTCAAGCAATCTGATATTACCTACCGATGGTCCCTGATTATCCTGCCAAACAAGTTTGAATGTACCTTTCAGATAGTGTCTGATGTCCCATCCGAGAGGATAAGAAGCAAGAGGGAACATTGGGAAATCAGTAAAAGGGTCGAGAGCAACGTCATAATTTGAGGAAGGACTCTGTGATGTACCTGTTACGTGTGCAAGTGTATAGTTTAAGTCAATACCAATATTATCTTCAAATGGCATTTTTCTGAATTCAAATTCTATACCTTTTGAGTTCCCGTAATCAGCAGTTGTATATTGGAAATACGGGTCAGGAAGTTTTGGCACCCATTTTACGCCTGTCTGATTATATATATCTTTATAATAAGCACTTATGCTAAATCTCATATAATTAGGCAACTGCTGCTTATAATCTATCTGATAGGCATTTGTTCTCTGAGCTTCAAGATTAGGGTCTCCAAGAATTGATGCACCCGGACGAATCTGGTCAAGACCAAAGCCGTCATACATATACTGAAGCTGAGGCATTTTGAAATACATACCATAGTTAATTGAAAGAATTGATGTGGCAGTAATAGGATAACTCACATTAATTCTCGGTGATACCTGGAACTTGGAAGAAGCATCAGCAAAGCCTTCTTCACTGTCAATAGAGATAAACTCTTCCAGGTCATCTTCGCCTTCACGATATATACTGTTAGGTTCGAAGTAGTCAAATCTTAAGCCCGGACTAACCACGATACCTTTATAATCTATCTGGTCCTGCACATAGAAAGCTATTTTCATAGGTTCTACAGGTTTGGAAGTTCTGTCATATCCAAGTTCATCAGATGTAAAGATGTTACCGCCAAATCTGTCGGTGTAAATGTCTCTGAACGGATTACCGTCATATGGGTTTCCAATATAAAATTTCTCCATTGAAAACGTCCTTAAATCAAAGCCTGTTTTGAATGTATGTGAAAACTCTTTAGTTTCAAAAAGACTTGTGAGGTCACCTTTGAACTGCCAGTAATTACCATAACGATAATTTATGTTAGAACCGCTTCCGTAAGTTACAAATCTGTTAGCAAGCCCCCAAGGATTTTTTGTGCCTGAAACATTTGTGTTTCCTTCTATATATCCCGTAAGAGGATTAATTGTAGGGAAGTCGGCTGTATAATATCCGTCTTCAGTCGGAGTGCCCGGACGAGTTAAAAATGTATATTCATCAATAATTCTGTCGCTTCCTTCTATAAGAGAAGACCCCTGAACTTTATAATCATCTCTTGGCTCAAGCAATTCAAATCCGGTTAAAAATCCGGGATCCAAATCATCAAGATTTGCTCTTCTGGAAGTTTCGTCATTATTTGAAGTATTTGAAATTCTTAATTCATAAAACATCTTATCAGTAAGAGTATGATTTATTTTTGCAAAAATAGTACCTCTCGTCATATTTTGCACAGGAAGCTGCGCTACATAATAAGGAACTCCATTATCCACACCATCTACTACACCTGTAGTAGTAAGATATTCCCATGTTTTACTGCCGCCTTCTCTGTTAGTCATTCCCCATTCAAGCCCTACAAGTAATCTGATATCCTGTGTAATACCAAAATCAAGACGTCCTGCAATAAATTTTACCCAGGAGCGGTTATTTTCATTATGCCCCCAGTTAATTCCCCATGGGTCGGTAATATCATAACTTCTTGATGAATAATTCTGATATTTGTGGCTGCCTGTAAGATAAAAAGTAGCTTTAGGAATATATGGTATAGGTCCGCCCGTACCAAATTCAAAATCCTGATTCTGGTTACCAAGAAGTTTTGCACCGTCGCCGGCTTCTACAGGTTCCAGTTTGTTACCTTGTTCCTGTACTTCAATACTGCTGTGCTGAGAGCCGAAAAGCGCCGGCACGTCAGTAGTCCATCTCAAAAATCCTTCGTATCTGTCCTGTCTTCCGGTCTGCACTACAGTATTCACAATACCGCCCATAGCTTCGCCGTATTCCGCTGAAAAACCACCTGTAAGTACCTGAAGCTCAGAAACAGCATAAGAAGAAACCATAGGGAAATATCCGGAGCCTGTAGCACCGTAACCACCCGTAAACTGATTACTAACATCCATACCGTCCACACGTATCTGAGTGTCGTTCGAGCGACTTCCGCGAATAATAAACCCACCGCCGTCAGATGTAACTCCTGCACTGAGATTTACTACGGCATTTACATTTTGTCTTGCAGATTGCGTAATAGATTCTGAATCATAGGAAGTCATATTCCCGATATCAGTTTTATTAACAAGCTCTCTGTTAGCTTCTACCGTAAACCCTTCCATCTGAATATCTTCATCAGAAAGTGTTACGTTCAAGGTAGTTGTCTTGTCGGCAGAGATATTAACTCTTCTTGTTACTTCTCCGTATCCGACCATAGAATACTTTACATCATATTCCCCTGCCACGATATTTACTACTGTGTAACTACCGTCTGGGTTGCTTACCATAGCACCTCTTGAAGTACCCATTACCTGTACAGTAGCACCTATTAAGCCGTCACCATTAGAATCAACGACTTTACCTTTCAATATACCGTGAATACCGGCATCAAGAGTGAAAGGCAGCATAAATGCTACTATCATAAATAATACGCTTAATCTTCGCATCATAAACTCCTTTTAAAACATACTATTATTAAGTTTTACAAAATTTATTTAATTATATTCAATACTTTAGATGCTTTATGACCATTAAAAGTTACATTACAATAATAAATACCGCTCACAAGAGATGCGGCATCAAAATTAACCGAACGTAAACCATTGTTCAAAAAGCCGTTATATACATCTGTAATTTTATTTCCAAGTACATCATAAATTGCAATATCCACATTTCCGGCAGATGGCAAATTAAAATTAATGCTTACCATATCTTTTGCAGGATTAGGATAAATGTTAGTAATTTCAAAATCAGAAACTACTCCTGCTTCATTCACACTTGATTCTTTATCAGCATCGAAGAAACCCATTAATACATACTGAGGTTCTTCGAGTTCTCTCTGCCAGTTCAAATCATTTACCTGTCCATCCTTCGGAATAGTATAAGTTTTCAGCAAAGGAATATTCAGTAAATCATTCGGAACGTAATCAGGTATCCACGTAATTCTGTCATATTCAGGAGTATTTGTAACGTTTGCGGGTCCTGCCCATTCAGTTTCATCAATTCTTCTTGTAGCTACAAATAC